>JBEVXV010000974.1:17892-26709 GCA_040505915.1 Sedimenticola sp.
TGTCAGGCCGGGATGAACTGGGTTAAAATCCGCTCCCTTCATACTCCGGAGCCCGATATGTCCTTGAGCAAAAAACAGAAACGCCACCTGAAGGGTTTGGCACACGGTCTAAAGCCTGTAGTCATGGTCGGCCAACATGGCCTCACCGACGGCGTTTTCAATGAACTGGATATCGCCCTCAGCACTCATGAGCTGATCAAAGTAAGAGTCAGCGCGGGGGACCGTGAGGAGCGAAAGGCAATGCAGGAGAGACTCTGCCAAAAAAGTAGTGCAGAGCTTGTTGACAGCATTGGTCATATATCCGTTCTCTATCGCTACAACCCCGATGAACCGAAGATCAGACTCCCAAAGGAGTGATCCCCCATATCTGGGTCAGTGTAGAATGGTGCTTACTTAAGCGGTCTTTAATACCGTAGGAGCAACTTCAGTTGCTCCTACTAATAGACCAAGCTCACTCGTAACGGACAGCCAAAATCTCCATATGACGCAGGCCGGAGGGGATCTGTACCGCCCCCACGTCACCCACTGATTTACCAATAAGCGCACGGGCCATGGGGGAGCTGACAGAGATCAGTCCTTGCTTGATCTCTGCTTCATCTTCACCTACCACCCTAAAGGTGTGCTCCTCGTCGGTCTCCTCTTCATAGACATCGACGGTAGCACCAAAGACCACCCGACCATCAGGATTCAGTGTCGTGACATCGATAATCTGGGCATGTGAAAGCTTGCCATCGATCTCCTTGATACGACCTTCGATAAAGCTCTGCTGCTCTCGTGCCGCGTGGTACTCGGCGTTCTCTTTCAGATCACCGTGAGCTCTCGCCACTGAGATCGCCTGGATCACCCTGGGTCGGGCGGTGCCTTTGAGTTCAGCCAGCTCTTCACGCAGTGCCGTTGCACCCTGGGCTGTCATAGGGACCTTACTCATAAAAATATCTCCAAATCTTCCTGCTATTTTCTATTTCAGCTGTCTTTATAATATGGATGACAGCTTCGTAGCCTATCACTCCACAGACAGCGCACCCATAAAGAGCACTCCAAAGCCCGGTCAGTGCAGATCCTGCAACCGAGTAACCTGGGTGCTATCTGCCTGCTTCAGCGCCAGACTGAAAGCTTCACCACCCGACATAGTGGTGGTGTAGGTCACTTTGTGGCGTAGTGCCGCGTGACGAATGGCGGCTGAATCTGCAATCGCTTTTTTACCTGCGGTGGTATTGATGATGAGACTGAACTCATCATTTTTGATCATATCGACAATATGGGGTCTCCCCTCTGCCACCTTGTTGACGCGCGCGCACTCGATACCCGCATCGATGATCGCCTGACAGGTGGAGCGCGTTGCGTAGAGATCGAATCCGAGTTCTTTTAGATCCCTCGCTACAGAGATAATCCGCCCCTTGTCATTATCACGCACAGAGAACAGAGCACGACCCGATCTGGGCAGCAAGTCACCGCCCCCCTCCATCGCTTTGGCAAAAGCCTCACCGAAGGTTCGGCCAACACCCATCACTTCACCGGTCGATTTCATCTCCGGCCCCAGCAGGGTATCAACCCCGGGGAACTTGACGAAGGGGAAGATCGCCTCCTTAACAAAATAGTTTTTAGGAATCACCTCTTGGGTAACCCCCTGCTCCTGGAGAGTGATACCGGCCATGCAGCGTGCCGCCACCTTTGCCAACTGAACCCCAGTTGCCTTGGAGACAAAGGGCACCGTACGTGAAGCCCTCGGGTTGACCTCAAGCAGGTAGATATCGTCACCCTTGATGGCGAACTGAGTATTCATCAACCCCACTACTTTCAGCGCCAGCGCCAACTTGCGCACCTGTTCACGCATCCGATCCTGAATGGCCGGTGAGAGCGTATAGGGAGGCAGTGAACAGGCGGAGTCACCGGAGTGAACTCCCGCCTCCTCAATATGCTCCATAATGCCGCCAATCAGCACATCGGTACCGTCACAGATGGCATCGATATCCACCTCAATGGCGTCATTGAGAAATCTATCAAGGAGTACCGGTGAGTCGTTGGAGACACTCACTGCCTCGCGCATATAGCGGCGTAGATCCTCTTCGTCATGGACGATCTCCATAGCGCGGCCACCCAACACATAGGAGGGACGAACCACCAGCGGGTAGCCCACCTCTTCGGCCAGTACAACGGCCCGTTCCGCATCAGTGGCGGTACGGTTAGGAGGCTGCTTCAGACCCAGTTCCTCAACTAGGTGCTGAAAACGTTCACGATCTTCAGCGAGATCAATGGAGTCCGGACTGGTACCGATAATCGGTGCCCCGGCCTGCTCCAACGCCTCAGCCAGCTTAAGTGGCGTCTGACCACCATACTGAACAATCACACCGGTCGGTTTCTCAACCGCAATCACCTCCAGCACATCCTCCAGGGTAAGTGGCTCAAAGTAGAGCCGATCGGAGGTGTCGTAGTCGGTGGAGACAGTCTCAGGGTTACAGTTGACCATAATGGTCTCATAACCATCTTCACGCATCGCGAAGGCGGCGTGTACACAACAGTAATCGAACTCAATGCCCTGACCGATACGGTTGGGACCGCCACCCAGCACCATAATCTTTTTGTTACTGCTAGGGTTGGCCTCGCACTCATCCTCATAGGTGGAGTACATATAGGCGGTGCTGGTGGAGAACTCTGCCGCACAGGTATCGACCCGTTTGTATACCGGACGCACATTTGCTGCATGCCGCAAGCTACGCATCTCTGCATCCTTGACACCGACCAGGGTAGCCATGCGCGCATCGGAAAAGCCCTTGCGCTTGAGGTAGCGTAGGCGATCAGCATCCAGAGCGGCAAGACCGCTATCGCGCACTTCATCCTCCAGGGTCACCAGCTCTTCGATCTGTACCAGGAACCAGGGGTCGATTTTTGTAACATCAAACACCTCATCCAGAGACATGCCATAGCGGAAAGCATCGGCTACATAGAAGATACGCTCAGCACCGGCCTCCCGTAGCTCATATCGGAGTTTACTCTTGGCCTCATCCGCCTGTAGATCCATAACCTCATCAAGACCGTTCTTGTCGATCTCAAGGCCCCGCAACGCCTTCTGCAGAGACTCCTGAAAAGTACGTCCGATGGCCATCACCTCACCCACCGACTTCATCTGTGTAGTCAGACGGTCCGGTGCCGTGGGGAACTTCTCAAAGGCAAAACGTGGAATCTTGGTGACAACGTAGTCGATAGAGGGCTCAAAGGAAACCGGCGTCGCACCACCGGTAATTTCATTGCGCAGCTCATCAAGGGTGTAACCCACCGCCAGCTTAGCCGCCACCTTGGCAATGGGGAAACCGGTCGCCTTGGAGGCGAGTGCGGAGGAGCGTGAAACCCGTGGATTCATCTCAATGATGATCATCCGCCCATCTTCGGGGTTGATGGCAAACTGGACGTTGGAACCACCGGTATCGACCCCGATCTCACGCAGCACCGCCAGGGAGGCGTTACGCATGATCTGGTACTCTTTATCGGTCAGGGTCTGGGCTGGGGCGACGGTGATCGAGTCACCGGTATGTATCCCCATTGGATCAAGGTTTTCGATAGAGCAGATGATGATGCAGTTGTCTTTGTGGTCTCGCACCACCTCCATCTCATACTCTTTCCAACCAAGAATAGACTCCTCAACCAGCAGCTCCTTGGTCGGTGACAGATCGAGTCCACGCTCGCAGATCTCGACAAACTCATCCTTGTTGTAGGCGATACCACCACCGGAGCCACCCATGGTAAATGAGGGGCGGATAATGGTGGGAAAACCGATGGATGCCTGCACTTGCAGCGCCTCTTCCAGGCTGTGAGCCACCGCTGCACGAGGCATATCCAGGCCGATCTTGAGCATCGCCTTACGGAACAGATCCCGGTCTTCGGCCTTATCGATCGCTTCACGGGAAGCGCCGACCATCTCGACACCATACTTCTCCAGAACCCCTTCCCGCACCAGATCGAGAGCGCAGTTGAGAGCGGTCTGTCCCCCCATTGTCGGAAGCAGCACATCCGGCCGCTCCTTATCAATAATGCTCTCCACCGTGCGCCAGGTGATAGGCTCGATATAGACCGCATCGGCACTGTCCGGGTCGGTCATAATGGTGGCAGGGTTGGAGTTGACCAGGACCACCCGGTACCCCTCTTCCCGCAGGGCTTTACAGGCCTGAGCACCGGAGTAGTCAAATTCACAGGCCTGACCAATGACGATAGGGCCGGCACCGATGATCAATACACTCTTAATGTCTGTTCTTTTTGGCATCTGCTGCTTTGTATCCGCAAATTAACGCTAATGTTCTATGGCAATTGAGTTTTTCGTTATCGATATCAGTCTCTGGACTGAATCAACTCAATAAAATGGTCAAACACCGGAGCCACATCGTGGGGACCGGGACTGGCTTCCGGGTGTCCCTGAAAACCAAAGGCCGGTTTGTCAGTACGATGGATGCCTTGTAAGGAGTCGTCGAATAGCGAGCGGTGAGTCGCCCTAAGGTTTTCCGGCAAGCTCGCCTCGTCTACTGCGAAGCCGTGGTTCTGGCTCGATATCATTACCATTTTGGAACCAAGATCCTGTACCGGATGGTTGGCACCGTGGTGTCCAAACTTCATCTTGGCGGTCTTTGCACCACTGGCCAGGGCCAGCAACTGATGACCCAGGCAGATACCAAACACCGGTATACCAGTCTCCACCAGCTCAGCAATAGCCTCGATAGCATAATCGCAGGGCTCGGGATCACCTGGACCGTTAGAGAGGAAGAGACCATCCGGGCTCATCGCCAACACTTCGGCGGCGGAGGTCTGGGCTGGCACAACCGTCACCCGGCAGCCGCGATCCACCAGCATACGCAGAATATTACGCTTGATGCCGTAGTCATAAGCGACTACATGGGTCGGTAGATGCTCTTCAATGGGGTGGGGCGCCTCGGGCAACCCCCCTTCCAGACGCCAGCTTCCCTGAGCCCACTCGTAGGCGGTGGAGGTGGTCACCACCTGGGCCAGATCCATACCCTTGAGCCCAGGAAAAGCCTGGGCCGCTTTCAGGGCTTCAGCCTCATCAATAGCATCACCGGCAACGATACAGCCGCCCTGAGCGCCCTTCTCCCGTAGAATCCGGGTCAACTTGCGAGTATCGATTCCGGCAATGGCCACCACGCCGTTATCTGCCAGATACTGATCCAGCGGGCGCTGATTGCGCCAGCTACTGGCCAGCAGCGGCAGGTTACGAATCACCAGACCGGCGGCATGGATAGCAGAAGACTCTTCATCCTCATCCGTAGTACCCGTATTACCAATATGGGGATAGGTGAGGGTGACGATCTGTTTGCAGTATGAAGGATCGGTAAGAATCTCCTGATAGCCGGTAATGGAGGTATTAAATACCACCTCGCCAACGGTCTGTCCGTCCGCGCCGATCGACTCACCTCGGAATGTTGTTCCGTCTTCCAGAACCAATAAAGCAGGCTTTCTCAAAGAACCAGTCCCCAACAGACATGCCTAACGGGACAGACCCAAACATGAGCTATCCCAAACAGGCTGTTAATACAATTTTGCTGAATACGACGCCGCAGAATTACGAAGCCGCAGAATTTGTCGGATTTTACTTGAATTCAGGGGCATATGTCCATCCAAACATGAATTCATATACCTACAGCCACTCCAACCGTATTACCTTCAGCTTCATGAGAAAATAGCAGATTATTTGAGGTTCTGCTGAGCCCAGTTAATCAAAGTGCCCGCATCCATCGTCCCCGAAACACGCGCCAACACCTTCCCATACTTAAACAGGGCCAGGGTTGGAATGATAAAGAGCGCTTAAGTCAGGGCCATTCGGCGGAGTTGTGAAAACAGTCCATTAATAGGTATCACTGCTGCCCCGTTAACTCCCTCTCCCTCATAGGGAGAGGGAATGTTCTATTGCAGTATGTCATGTTGCTGTTGATATATGCGCCCTAAAAAAACACTTCCACACAAGGAGTTACTGCAACATAGTACAAAGTTAACGGGACAGCAGTGAATAGGTATAGCTGAATAGTTACTTCGAAGGTTTCCTAACTCACATCCGCCAACTCCAGCACCTCAAGTCGCCCCTCAACCACCCGCCAGCGCAGATCAAAGTCGTAGAGGCGGATGCCGTAGATCCGCTCGCCTTGCTCACTGCTATAGGCGGGCCGAGGGTCCATCTCCAGCAGGCTTTGAATAAACGGGCGCAACTGTTTATCGTCACGAGCGGCTATCTGCACCTCTGACTGTGGCGAAAAGCAGACCTCAAGGCGCTTCTCGGGAGGTTCAGAGGCAAAACCACAAAGGGCATTCGGAATACTGTCCACATAACCCACATAGGGTTTGATATCGAGCACCGGTGTCCCGTCCAGCAGGTCACCACCAGCGAATTGCAGGCTGACGCCATTCGAGATATCGATAGACTCCAGCTTCACTACTGAAAGGCCAATGGGGTTGGGCCTGAACGGAGAACGACTGGCAAACACACCCACCCGCATATTACCCCCAAGGCGTGGAGGCCGGACCCGCGGACGCCACGGGCGCCTCATCGCCTGATGAAAAACAAACTGAATCCAGACATGGGAATAACCTTCCAGCGCCTCTACCGCTTCTGGCAGATTGTAGGGTGCCAACAGCTCCAGAGTGGACTTGGCCTCACTGACCAGACCGGGTTGCCGTGGAATACCGAACTTCTCCTTGTAGGGTGCGTGAATTACGCCTATAGGATCGAACGAGAACGTCATGACTTGTTCAAAGGGACTAAATGACTATCTCTTTGTGTAATATCATCAATCACCCGTTGATGCTTCTCCTGCACCATTTCGTCGATCATTCTCATAACACCATCGCTGCCCGCCTCTGATGCTTCGACCCGCTCAATGATCTTATCCCGCAGGGTTTTATCCTGTAACCAATCCTGATCGTAGAGCGCCACCGCCTGCTGAAGATTCTGATGAACCGCCACATGATAGGCCTCCAACTCTGGGTAGGCGACGGTCTGCATATAGTTCTGCTTTCCATCCCCCTGGTAGTACCACTTGCCCAGCGCACAGTTATGGTGATCCACCCCTAATGAGGCTCTGTATCGTTTATCACTCCCAGCCAGTTCATTACCCTCGCCACTGAGCACATAATAGCCATTCTGTTTGTATATAATGTGATCGGTTTTGACTAGCGAGCCAAAGGAGCGATCCATCACATAATGAACATAATCAACTGTTCGGGTGGCCGTTTTTTCAAACTCATTAAAACGCCCCTTAAATGCATCCACCTCTCTATTGATGGAGGTGGAAAGCACCTGTGTCGCCGCCGATTCCTCAGTAATCAATTGAACCTGCCTACGGAAGCGGCCCAGGGTCTCATGGATCTCCCCGGTCGCCAGCTTGGTTCGATCGGAGAGGGCTTTCACCTCCTCCGCTACCACCGCAAAACCTCTCCCGTGCTCTCCCGCACGGGCAGCTTCAATCGATGCGTTCAAAGCCAGCAGGTTGGTTTGGTCTGCAATATTGGAGATAAAGGCGAGTGCCTCAACCACCTGTTCACTCTCCCCATCCAGGCGACTGATCTCATTTGCCATCCCCTCCAGCTTGGAAGAGACCAACTCCAAAGAGGTGTTAATGTTATCAATCGACTTCCGACTCCTGCCCGCAGTGTCGCCGTTGTCTACCGCAATCTGTTCAACTGATCTCATCACTTCCGCCACCTGCATAAAATCAGCACGGATAGTCTCCAGATTTGTCAGCAGGTGACCGGCATTGGTGGCATGCAGTGAGTGCGCCAGATTGGTGCGCTGAATAGTTGCTGAGCCCTCCTCCATTAAGACAATAGCCTGATTAATACGCTCCAGAGACTTTTTTAGTTCACCGGGAAGGATCTGCGCCTGCCCCTTGCGGTAATAGACGCCATCTGCAATGCGTCGAAAACAGCTGTCGACCTCTTTTGTATAGGTCTCGACGAAATCGAGAAGGTCATTCAAGGCCCAGGCAATCCGCCCCACCTCACCCAACCCCCGGGTATCGGTGATTCGCCGATGCAGATCCCCTTTTGCACAGGCGTTGATCGTCTTCTCGATGGTTTGCAGCGCCATCAGCGGTCGGCGTAGAGCAACCCATGCCAGCAAAAGCAAAAGCAGGCTGAAAAACATCAAAAGGGCAATGCCTATATTAAAACCACTCACCTTCAGCAGTATGCCGCCGAGGGTAAGGACACTCACAACCAGGGTGATTAAAACAACCGCTATCTGGGTACTTACAAACGGAACCCGATGACTGGTATGGGAAGCTTTCACTCTTCTCTCCATTTATTGCTACAGCGACAGCACGAATTCATCATAGGTGGTTTTGGATTCCGCAAGCCTCTTCATCAGCAACTCAATCGAAGCCATTTCAGCATCGCCAGCTTGCTGCTTTTTCTGTTCAGCATCAAGCATCTCGCGGTAGAGAGGCTCTATCGCCTTTACTGCTGAAGCGCTAGGTTTTCTACCCACATAGTGATAGCCCAACAGGCGGTCATCCAGACCCAAATCAGGGGTAACATTGACAACGGCCCAGAAAAAATCGCCTCCCGAAGAGATGCTCTTTATGTAGCCAAGAAACTCCTGGCCCTGCTCCAGCGTATTCCACATCAAGCGGAAAAGCCCCTGAGGCATATCCGGGTGATAGATCATACTCTGATCATTTCCCAGCACCTCTTGCTCAGGGTAACCCGCCATCCGCATATACACCCGATTGAGGTAGGATATACGCCCTCTGGCATCGATCTTTGAGACGATAATTTCGTCTTCACCAAAAACAATCTCTCTGTTATCCGACAAAATAGTGCCAC
>JBEVXV010000975.1:0-4535 GCA_040505915.1 Sedimenticola sp.
AGCATTCCATTGGATTTACACCACACACCTAAACGTGAGAGTGCCGCCTGCAAATTATTTTGTAAGTCGGTTTTATTTGATTGGATATCGTATATCGAAGTGTCATCTGCATATAAATCAGTACCCGTAACATATCCGGCCAATTCAAGTGGTAGATCATTTATAAATAAAAGAAAAAGAACAGGACCAAGGATCGATCCTTGAGGAACGCCGCATTTTACGGACATTTCCACTGATTTTTCTCCATTTATGGAAACAACTTGATATCGTTGTTGTAAGTACGATTGAAACCAATTTACAGTGACTTCGCTAAATTTATAGAGTCTGAGTTTCTGTATTAGTATTTTGTGATCAACCAAATCAAATGCCTTACGGAAGTCGACAAGTATACAACCTACTAGTTTCCCCTGATTTATTGCCTGCAGGAAACGGTCAATCATTAGTATTAACGCCGATTCTGTAGAATGCCCTGCTCTAAAACCACTTTGGGTCTGATGCAACAGATTAAAAGTATTTAAATAGTGCATGAAGTGTTTTTGTACCCATTTTTCGATTACTTTAGATAGCGTTGGCAAAATGGAAATCGGTCGATAATTATTTGCTTCATCTTTTGCTCCGTTTTTAAATATAGGGTGTACTTTGGCCTGCTTCCATGTTTTCGGAAATACACCGCTTGTAAGACTACGATTTACAACGTACGTTATGCTAGGGGTAATCGAGTGTGATGCAACTTTTAGCAGACGGGGTCCAATGAAATCAAGTCCAGTCGCTTTCGATGTATCGAGCTGAGATAGAAAGCTATATACGAACGATACATTAACTTCGGGAATGCTAAAATTCACATTACTTGGAACATTAGAGTTTACAAATTCCTGTAAGTTCTCCGAATCATAATAGTCTACGGGTTCTTTAAGTTTTGAGGCGACATTTATAAAATATTCATTGAATATTGTAGCTACATCTATTTTATCTGTGCATATAATATTATTTTCATCTTTAATTCCTAAAATGGATTCTGGGTTGTCGTTCGTTTTTGATGCTCCAAACTCCTTGAAAATCTTCCAAATGGAACGAGGGTCATCTTTGCCCTCTTCTATTTTCGATTTGTATGAATTTATTTTAGATTTCTGAATTAGCGACGATATCTTGTTACGCAAATATATATATTGATCCGTTTGTCCATTTATTTTGCATTTATTTCTCTCTTTTATATAATCTAATATTTCTGATGATAGCCAATCAGGTTGTATTTTCTTTTTAATTCTATGAACTCTAAGCGGGGCATGCTTGTTAACAACATTTAAGAATAATTCCATCCACTTCGTTAAAACGTCATCAATTGTATCATATTGTTGTATGATTTCCCATGGAACCAGATTTAAGTCATTTGTGAATGCATTTTCATCAAAAGTTTTGAAAGATCTATATGTTATTGTCTCATGCGAATGTTTATTTGCACAGTTGTTCAATTTACGATTACAGAATATTGCATAGTGGTCACTGAGACTCGTTTTGTTTATCATTACCTGTGAAATGTTATTTTCATAGTTGGTATAAATGTGATCAATTATTGTGCTGGTCGTATTTGTAACGCGTGTTGGTTGTGTTATGAGCTGACTAAGGCCCAATGAATGAATACAATTTAACCAGTCTGAGTTGGTGTGTTCATTTGACAAATCTTTGTTTACGTCCCCTAATATGATAATTTCTTTATCTTCCTTCAATGCATTATCAACGAAATTTTCAAATCGGTCATTCCATTCTACTTTTGAGTCTGGTGGTCTGTATATACACGCTACTAAAAATGGTTTACACTTTTCTGGTGAAATTTCTAGCCATATGCAAGCTATTTCATATGTTTCCAAATCTGTCCTGCGTTTTGCATTTAATCCATTTTTGACATATACAAGTAGTCCACCACCAGCGTTTGTATCATTATCCTTACGAAAAGGTGTCTGAAAGCCGTTAATATGGAATGCATTGGTCATTTTGTGACTTTTTAACTTTGTTTCGCTTATCCCGAAAATGTGCAAATTTGTATTGTTTGGCGATGTCAGCATTAGTTTAACTTCATCAAATTTAGTTAGATTGCGTGCACAAATACCCTGAATGTTTAAGTATCCAATATTTACTCCTTTACTGTTGAGTTTTAAATTACCGTCATCTGAGTCAATCTGATTTGCTGTTTCTTGTGTGTCAGGGGATATGACGTGAATATTTGGTGACATAGTTTTATTTTTATTCGTATTATTTTTCCTGTTTAGTTTGGCAGTGTGCGTGTGGCCACCATGCGTGTGTGGTGTGTTTCTTGGGTGAACATCATGAGTTTGTATGTTATTCCGTATGCTATACTCTTTTACGTTACAATCACACATACGAGTGTCACAGTGTTGGCATACTGCACTCAAAACACTATATTTATTGGCGGCAGTTAATGTAGATGTATGTATGCCACCAGCTGGTTTGGCAGTAATGCCGAATCCCTATCTATTCCAACAGTCTGCCACCTTGTGGCCTTCCATGTCACAATAAAAACACCTGAACTGTTTTGCACGTCCATAGTTCGATGATGCTGCCTGATTAGGCCCAGTAGCGCGGCCAGCATTCCACGGCGCTGGTCTCCCTGACTGTCGTGGATTGACAGCTCTCCAGCCACGCCCATCCTGACTCCCACTCGAAGCGCCACGTGTGTTTCCCCCGGTCGGTGGTCTAGGCCCAAATACACATCTGTCGTAATCACGTACAATATCCATGTGTTTGTGTATTGAGCCCAGTAGACGCCTGGTTCCCCCTCGCGACAGGTGAATGCTGTCCCTGTTGAAAAATCTGGCTTCGGGAACGCCATCCTTCCCGTAAAACAGGTCATATGTCTCGTGTATACAATGTACATTCTGGGTTTTCCAGTGTAACGCCAGTCTGTTGATGCTGTCATTTACAGGTGATACATCAACGTCGCCTCTAGGAGCCACTTTACACAGAAATACTTTATTGGCCGGATTTCTGCATTTTATAAGGCTCAAAAGCTGATCATAATGTTCTTCGAATAATTCTGTGTCGCCTCCGTTTGAAGCGTCGTTACCACCACAGTGTATAATAACGTTTTGAAACGCGGTTAGTTCGTAGTTTGAGATTTCACTTATGATGCTTCGGACCGTCGCACCACCAACTGATCGTTTGTGTATTCCCTTATTGAGGCCGTTTTCGTTTATCCCGCCTAGTATAGAGTCCCCAATGAGCAATGTCTTATCGCTCACTTGGGGCGCCGCAGGGGTTCGCGGGCGATTTTCTTCCCGCTCACGTACCTCATACTGTTTGCCGTCTTGCGTCAAGTCTATGGACGACAGTGAGAGATCAATTTCTGGACGTTTGCTGATCACCACAGGTATCCCATTATCTGACGCAACCTGATTCACACCCAGTTGGCATGATCGCTGGTTACGTGGTGCTTCAGTTGTTCCGCGTTGTACATCTGGAGATAGATCACATGTATTGTCAGAAATGTTGATAACTTCCTGCCGCTTTGCGAGCGTGGGTGACTCGGTTGCCTTTGTTCGTTTCGTCTTCGATGAAGCGACGTCTGCGTACGATTTTGTAGGCACTCGCTCCATGAACAAAGTGAGTGTGGATTTCAGGCCACTTATTTCGTTCTCCAACATGTCAATTTTGCGCACAAGTTTCTGTAGAATGTCATCTTGTGGGATTAAATTCTGTCTTGGAGTACTTGTACATGCTAATGTGGAGACGTTCTCCTGTATGAATGGAATGTGTTGACTCTCATCATCAAATGTCTCCACTTGGCCATTGCTGTCTGCATTTTCCACAAATTGCCTGAACAATGACTTTGCAATCTCTGTGAATTTCCATTCCCTCCACACCGCATGACCTTCACCTGTCACCCTTACTGTCCGAGTGTCACTGTTCATCTGTATTTCGGCTCGTAGCCCCCTGATGTGTGTAATGACCTTCAGAGTACATGTTGTCTCTTGTGTTTCCATGCTGCTTGCGAAATCAGCCATCATTTTACTTAGAAAGTCTTGAAAGAAGACATTCGACACGAACGTAAGCTCCGTCACTTTATCATCGTGTGAGGTCCTGTATAACACACCCTCGAACTGATCGTTTGGTCCATCTGACAGGCTTTCACCCCTCAGTAGAATAGTCGATGCGTTGCTCGAGCTATTCGTATCCACAGAACACTCCATATCGAGAACTACACTATCCTCCATTAGGCCGGTATCTGTGGTAGTTCCTATTGCCGACCTTAGTTACGTAATCCTCCCAGCCGGTGCCACGTGTTAAAACTGTTTTCACTGTTTTAATCCAATAAACACCAAATTTAACTTAAACTAATTATACCAATCGTATTCCTTATTACATATCCATCATTTTCATCTATTTTTTGTGTATGTAATCCACGTGTAAATATTTTTAAATCCAGTTTTTCAAGAGAGCTCTGAAATGTGCATCCACTAGTTTCCCGCCATACCGACCACCCATTACATGCGGATTACCCATCTAGTCGTATGCACATTTCA
>JBEVXV010000976.1:0-10188 GCA_040505915.1 Sedimenticola sp.
AGATCCTGATGAGACGGCTCGTTACGAGCCGGCTCATCTGGATCTGCACTGTTTGCAAACGTTCTCTCTAAAGAGGTCTGTGGTGTTGAATGGGTTAAACATCTGTTAGTCACATTTTACAATTTATGCAACAATACAGAATTTTGATTTCATCCTCTGTTTCGTTGCCATGGCAACCGAGCACCAAATCCCTTAATGAACATCTCTTCCTAAGTTACTTGCCCAGTTGTACTGAAACTTTGTCAGAAGTACCAGTAAACATTGGCAAACAAACGATGCAGAGCAAAATTTGGATTGCATCTTTTATATGGTTGTTATAGCCATATGGTTATAGCAACTTAAATTATTTTGACCACGCCCAAACGGCCAAATCAGAGATTTTTTTTTACCAAAGTAATAGCTTTGTTTATCATTGAAACTTTGTCACTTTGTCTGCATCTATGAAATTTAGGTCATGATCAGATATGGGTCATGTCTGATCAGAAAGTAGGTCACTAAGTCAAATCATAGAAGGAATTATATAGTACAATAGAAGCTTCATTTGTCATCAGATCTGCATGAAACTTGGTCACTGTGTTTGCCTCTATGAAATCTTGATTGATTTTGAATGTGGGTCATGTCGGGTCCAAAAAGTAGGTCACTGAGTCAACTCATAGAAAAACCTTTGGAGCACAATAGAAGCTTCACTTTTCATCAGATCTTCATGAACCTTGGTTACTGTAGTTGCTTCCATGAAATCTTGATTCAGTTCAAATATGGGTCATATCGGGTGAAAAAGTAGGTCACTAGGTCAACTTATAAAAAACCTTTATAGCACAATAGAAACTTCATTTATAATCAGATTTTCATGAAACGTGGTTACTGTTTGCATTTATGAAATGTGTGTCATGTCAGGTCAAAAAGTAGGTCACTATGTCACACTAGGTCAAATCATAGAAAAACCTCTATAACACAATAGAATCTTCCATTTATCATCAGATCTTCATAAAACTTGGTTCAACTATATGAATGAAATCTTCATGTCAGATCTAAAAGTAAATCAGTATGTCAAATTGTAGGTAAATCTTTTTAACACAATGGAAGTTTCATTTATCAACAGATCTTCATAAAACTTGGTTTGTCGGTATCAATGCAGTCAATCAATCAATCCATTGCACAGGCAATTATTACTCAGGTGAGCGACTTAGGCCCATCTTTATGATGGCCCTTTTGTTTTACATTTAAATTTAATGACACAATGAATTGTATAATTCCAGGCTGATGTCCAGATTGACTTATGGGAATGGCTGTCTTGAAATCAACCAGCTGTATGAAAGATACAGGTTCGAGTGCATTGAGAGTGGACAAGGAGAACCAGTTGGGTGGAGGCTTTTCATTGAACATCTAACAGCGCTATTCCCTAATGCCTCAAAAACAAGGAAAAACATTGGAAAACTGAAACAAACAGTTTACACTGGTCTCACTCTTCGTGATTATCCTGATAACGTCACAACCACAGATTTCACTTCTATAGCTAATTACCTGACTGAAGATAATATAAACAGTGTGCATGCAGACACAAATGAAATTGCTTGTGAAATAGAAACAGCATTCTTGTCCAATGGTCTCAAAGTTAATAAACATGTTACTTTCCACCGTGATGGCTCCTGGAATTTGAAAGTAGCAGGAAAGAATGTGGATCTGAAGAAGCATGGTATCCTTGATAAATATGCTACAAACAGAGACAATATTAATTTAGTGATTCGTATTGTAAAACAAATCCATCTGTGTTGTGGAGTAAGAGTGACACGCAACATCAATGTAAGTAGGTTCCACACACTAGAAAACTGGCATAATAGTGATGAAGGAAACACACGTGTTTTGAGAACTCTTTCTTGTAACAGAATAGTTCCATTTAACAGCCAAATAACAACATGCCTGATGTGTCAGAGAATGACATTTACCTCTAGTGAATCCAGCAGCATCAAAGCTGGTGAAACAAGTGAGAAGTCTAACAATGTTACCAAGCAGGATTTTAGAAAGTTAATTCCAGGAGCAACTGATGAAATGTTGGATCTGCTGATGGACCAGGCTAAAAACACCAACCGAAGTCCAACTGGTAGGCGCTGGAGTCGGAGAATGATAACAACTTGTTTACAACTGTACACAAGGAGTCCACATGGATATGATGCATTACGGGCTAGTAATATTTTGGTGTTACCATCTCCATCTGTACTTGTTCTTTACAAAAACATGGTAAAACAAGACACTGGTTTTAATGATGATGTATTCCTGTGGATGTATGAAGAAGCCAGTAGGAAAGGTATGAATGAAGATGGATGGTCAGGAGGGCTCATTTTTGATGAAATGTCAATCCAGCCTGATCTCCAAATCAGCAAATGTGGCAATTTCGTACAGTTGAAAGGTTTTACCGAATTAGGCGAGGAAGGGAATATGTGCAGCATATTAAGATCTGGAGTGCAGAAAAAGAAATTGGGCACACATATATTACAAATTGTGTTCCTAGGGTTAACTGGCTTCAGATTCCCAATAGCACATTTCGTCACAACCCAGATCCAAGGCTATGAATTGTATACGATATTCTGGGAAGCTGTAGACCAAACTGAAAGGTATGGTTTCAAAGTTTTATATACATCCATGGATGGTGCTCAATGTAACCGAACCTTCATGCACATACATATAGACAGTGCATTGGTGAATAGATATTCTGTGCAAAGTCCTTGCTCAAACAGGTGTTTAGTGTTCATGATGGACTTCTCCCATGTGGCAAAAAAAATTAGGAACAATGTCCTCAAAAGTGGTATTCATAAGGCCTGTACACGACTACTGACGCTGACAAGTGGCTACACTGTGCAATGGCAAATGTTTGTGGATGCATTTGAGTGGGACCGGCAGAACTGCCTTTCTCTGCACCGCAAACTAAGTCATGAACATCTGCACCCAAACAACCAAGAAAAAATGCGCAACCATCTTGCAGAGGAGGTATTGAACAGTGAAATGTTGAACTTGATGATAGTTTATAGGGATTCACTGGGGGATAAAGGAGAGATTTTGGATGGAGCTATTGAATTCTTGAGAAACACATCTTTGCTCATTGCATTCTTTAGAGATATGCGGCCAGTCAGAGTGTTAGATGACCAGAGACTGAAGGACTTGACACAAGTATGTCATTTCTTTCACTCCTGGAAACAATCGGCTGACAAATCGACTGATAAAAACAAATACAAAGCCATAATGTCCCTCCAATGTCATGAAGACATCCAAGCCTGTGGAGTTGGTTTCCGTGAATTATGCGAGTTGATATTGCCGACTTCAAACATTTCTATTGTTCCAGGGCTAATCAATTCCGATCCGGTTGAGAACCACTTCAATCAACAAAGGTCCACATTTCACGGGGCTAATACCAACCCAAACGTTCTGCAGTACAGCAAGGCACAGAATTCTGTCATAATTTCACAAACGCCTGTGTCAAGAAAAGCCAATGCAGTAAAGGCAAAAGAAAACACTATGCCATGTGATATACTGAAGCAACCGTTGCGAAAACGGAAGGTAACATCACTGGGAGAGAAATCAGAAAAGATAGAGAAGGTGCAGAAAATCAGATTTTGAATGGTAATGCCATCATTACAAATAGCTTGTCTAGAGCACTCAAAACATAACTTAACCCTTTCAACACCAAGTAACATAATGGGCTGTTCCATGCCAATGTTTCATGCTATTTGATTGGTCCATTCAAATTTTCAGGCTATTCCATTCTTCAGAAAGGGTAATCTGTTCAAATTTTAAAAATATTGACAAACAGTGGAGATCCTGATGAGACGGCTCATTATGAGCCAGCTCATCTGGATCTGCACTGTTTGCAGCTGTTATCTCTAAAGAGGTCTGTGGTGTTGAAAGGGTTAACTCTTATAATTCTCCTAACACACACTGTTGTCTGCTCTTTAAAGTTTTAAAATGGTTAAATGAAAATCGGGACGGACGGACAAGGGTAACACTATATGCCCCCTCCACTACCATGGTGGGGCATAAACATGATTGACATATCTTACAATGTTGTAAGATAACTTATATACTGACAATATGAGATATGTAGGCTACTATTATTAGAGATTTCTTATATAAAAGTATATAAGAATTCTAATCAAGTACCAGTATGTATGGTATCTATTAACGTTTAGTAGATATTTAAAAAATGTATAAGTGCGATATCAAGTTTTGGAATAATTATAAAAATGGTTTGCCATAATACACAGTTTATATAAGCAAAGTAAGGTGTACCATAATTGCAAGAAATGTTTTGACAGCAATCACTGGTTCAGATTTACCTGTGGCACATTCGACAGCAGGTCATATCATCCAACATAAGACCTGTTGCTCTGTTCATGAAGTTTGTAACTTTCATCGCTGGGGCAATACAGTAACGTCGATGGAAGTTGCTGATAAAAAGTCCTTTGGTGGACTTTACTCTAGAAACAGCAACACCAAGCTGACCCGGTTGAAATATGTCTTGGCAATCGATATGCACCCTGCAACAAACAACATACACATGTAACAGTACAATTGTCATACTGTTTTTTTGTGTGCGTGTTTTTTTATGAAAATCTGTGCACAGCTCCCTTTAACCCTTACAGTGCGAGAAGCGAAAATTATCGTCTGCTGATCTGCTGATGATTCATATTTTACTTATTTCTCACCAAAAACATGTTTTGGCAGCACGTTAGAATCGTCTCCAGCACGTTTTATATCAGAAATGATAACAATAGTCAGAGAATGCAGCAGACAACATTTTTACCCAGCATGCAAAGGGTTAATAAAACTGTATTTCCTACAATGTACATGTATACCAATAACCCATTCCTTACGCTTGACAAGCGCTCCAGATAAGCTGAGTTTTTTCAAAAGAAAATCTGATTTTTATTTTCAAATATAGAAATTTGGTGTTCTTTAGAATCGTCTCAAAGAGACGATTCTAAAGAACTCAAAAATTCTATATTATGTTGAAGAGTGAATGAAATATACCAGAACTTAGTCCAAAAAATGCAGCTTATCTGGAGCTCTGCCCATGACACAACTTCTCGCCTTCTTAGGGGTCACAACATATACTTTGATAAATGGATGAAACTATGTTAACCCTTGGCCTTACACCCCTATATATCTGACATGCACTCTCCCATTCTCACATAGACCAATCAATTTACCATAAAATCAAATTCAGACCAGTCCATTCAAACAGTGGGTGATCTCGTTTTCTTAAATATGGAAAAATTCATGCAAATAGCGCAGATGCTGATGAGACGGCTCGTATGAACAATAATGCAATCTGAGAACTACAGGCCTTATGAACAATAATGCAATCTAAGAACAATTAATATTATTACACATTCAATACCCCCTTTGAAGGCCCCTGACCTACTAGTTACCATTATAGAGAGCTCTCTATAATGGTAACTAGTAGGTCAGGGGCCTTCAAAGGGGTTATTGAAACAAGTACCTGTGTATTATTATAGTCTGGTGCATTCTCGAAAATTGCATCATTCCTGATAAAAATGTTGGACAACACAGGAGAATCTTGTTCAGAGTAGATGATTCTAATGATCTGCCAAAAGAAGCCTTTAACAAGAAAACAGAATGATAGTTAACCCTTTCCATGCTGGGAATATTAATAGCTATAAATAGTTCAAATCTATCAGCAGACGACAATTATTACATGTATTTTTTTCTTATTGATCTCTGAAAACTATGAAAATATGTCATGAAATTTCATTAGAATTGTGTCGCACGACACAATTCTAATGAAATTTCATGACATATAATGATATTTTGATGCTATTTTCACCGCTAGCATGCAAAAGGGTTATAGACAGCAGATGGCTGTTCTCGTTTCTCTCTATAGCAAGTGTTAACCCTTTCAACATCAAGTATCTACATGGATTAACCTATATTAATTTCCTGACAAATCCATTCAATGGAAAAATATCACTTGGACCAGTCCATTTATGAAAAGTGGTAATATGTATTTATAACATCTGAAAATCCCTTGCAAACTGTGCAGATCCTGATGAGACGGCTAGTGACATCTGGATCTACAGTGGTTGCACACCTCTAAAGAGGTCGGGTCGGTGGTGTTGAAAGGGTTAAACATATAGTTGTATCTCAACCAATTTACTCACATCTCCAAAGTCATCCCCTGTGCTTTGTGAATTGTGATTCCATAAGCTGGCTTAATCGGAAACTGCTTTCTTGCAGCTAAATTTCGTCTCAGTCGAGGATCAAATACTGGAATGAGAAATATTATAATGTATGTAGAGAATATTATATGTCTTAAAGGTACATGTATGCATGTATACAATTTCAAATAAAATATTCTTCAAACTAAAGAGTTAATAATCCCTTTATTGGAATCAGAAATAACCCTTACAGCACTGAATCCTTTTTATATTACTAATAAGATGGGTCTATAATTCTTATAAATGGTTCTCTTATGTTTCTCTACAGATCCATACATTGTTCAAAAGAACCGTCTCATCGAGACGGTTCTTTTGAGTATCAACAATGTATAGTTTGGTTAAAGAACCGACAGAGATACTTCCAAAACACACAGAAAACTGTGGTCTGCTTTCCACTTCACAAGGCATGTTAAAACTCTTACAAAAAGTTCAGTAAAAAAAAGAGACACAGACAGACGGACAGATTGATGGACATGCAGAAAAGATAAAACGTGTAATGCATTGGCGGGTATCCAGTGACACTGTTAGTGCCGACCCCTGAACTTTGCATATTACGAAGTGCAGAAAAGGCTGTATGAAGTGGTGTGATGAAAGATTTTCAAATGATATTAAAGGAACCATGACAGACATTTGGATAGAAACAACATACCCAAATTTTCCCCAAAAAAGAGGGTATAAAAAGGCAGTAAATGCATCTACATGTACATGTACCTTGAAATGAAAATCTCTCCAGTCTTGTTGTTATGCCCACACTCTTGAATTCTACAGTGGGTCCCTCGTCATCTATATTGCATACTCTGCCCCGAAGTCCGTTGACTAGCCTGTCTGTGATGTTTCGAAGAAGTATAACAGGGATGCCGACTTTAAGCCACAGGTTTTTGGGAACAGTTAACTTTTGCAACAGACTTTTGTTTTCACCTTCATCAGTGGAATTAAATTCATAAAGGGTTCCAGGCAAGTCCATGATTTTCTTCCTGTTGAAATCGTCCACTTTATAATTCCTCGCGAATAAATGTACAGTATCTTCTGCTGCCACTTCTAAATTTCTGCTGTTTAGGAAACTTAATGTATTCTCAGTAACAGTTCCAGTTGAGATTTCACTGATTGCCCTGATTAAAATTGGTTCTGACTGTCTGACTATTTCAGTTAGTTCAATATGGTGGGGAAAAGCAGAGTGAAAGAGTGGTGCTTCAAAACAGTAAGACCCATCATCCCCAAACATTACATCCTTCACAGGAGGCAACTGTCTAAAGTCTCCACACAAAATCACCTGTATACCTCCGAACATTATTGAGGGGTCTTTCAAAGATAAAACCTCTGACACAGAACAAAACGTTCTCGAACTTATCATTGAACATTCATCAACTATGAGTGTGTCGGTTTGTCTCACTCTTTCTAAAACATCCTTGTGTTTTGGGTTATTAGAAATAACTGCAGCAACTTCTTGGGGATCATACCGTCCATCTTCAATGCCAGAAAACTTGTGAAGAGTCGTTGCCTGAAAAGAATTAATCATCATGAATATTTATACATGACAATATTATGTATTTTATTTTGGCCCAGAAAAGTCATTCTTAATGTTATACAGTATCTATGGTGCTTATATACTATGATGTTTCTCATTGGCAATGCTATGATGCAGTTAATCGTGTAAATTTTGTAAATTCAATCCTGCCATGTGAAAAACACAGAAATCCACTAAAAATGAATGTTCCCATGTGTGATGTTTGAAAACTGTCATATGCCTAAATAGAAGTCAAAGAATGGTAGAAATACTTTGCAACTCTGATTATGGGTTGGTTGTTGTCTGCAACAACAGTTACAGCCAACCCAAAATCCGAATTGCAGGGCATTTGTCAAGACCTAGAATGAACGAAACTGTAATTGTAAATGTATTAGTTATAAAAATCACATGGCAGTGTTTTTTTTTATCTGATTGTGGATTTGCAGCTTATGAAGTAAAGTGTTATGCAGTGTAAGGATTTGGCATGGTGCTTTGAATGAACTTGTAGATGGTGATCAATTTTTTTATGGGGCCTTGTGACCCATTACGTCCACATTTATGGGGCCAAATGTTACGTATGGGCATGTATTTAACCCCACCCCGAAGGTGAGGGTGGGGTGGGTGTTCAAAAATGCTGAGACCTTTATGCACATGCCAGTGGACAGATTAATATTATATACCAAAGGTTGAGTTAAAATTGTGAAAAATTACCATGGTATTGCTTAGATATTTGACTCCACCCCCCAAGGTCAGGGTGGGGTGGGGGTGGGTGTTAAAAAATTTGGAGACCTTTATGCACATGCCAGTGGACAGACGAATTATATACTAAAGAGTGAGTTAAATGGTGAAAAATTACCATGTTATTGCAATTGTTCGATATTTGACCCACCCAAAAGGTGAGAGTGGGTGGGTGTTCAAAAATTCGGAAACCTTTATGCACATGCCAGTGGACAGACTAATTATATAGCAAAGATATAGTCAAAATGGTGAAAAATGACCGTTTTATAGCAATTGTTTTGATATTTGACACCACCCCAAGGTGAGGGTGGCAGGGTGGGCTGTGGGTGGGTGGTTCAAAGTTCTGATACCTTTATGCACATGCGAGTGTACAAAGTAATCATATACCAAAGTTCGAGTAAAAAGGCTGAAAATAACTTTGTTGTTTCAATTTTTCGGTATTTGACCTTTGACCCCGCCCCCAAGGTCAGCGGGGGTGGATCAAAATTCCGAGACCTTCTTGCACATCCCAGTGCACAGACCAATCATATACCAAAGTTTGAAGGTTCTAGATCTAAAACTACAGGATGAGTTACACTACAAGACAGACGGACGGACGGGGGTAATACATAATCCCCACTTTTTCTTCGAAAATCGTGGGGATAATCAGGCGAATTTCACGACATAATTACCAATTGCTAATTACCTTCAAACTGGCCTCATACACATGACACGCGATTCCCGTGGAGCACGTCAGTGCAACATTTTTCCCCATCTTGTTCAGCGATTCCACTATTTTGCCAATGACAAACGACTTTCCCGTTCCTGCTGAGCCCAGGAGAACGAAATTATGCCCTTCTTCTGCCATTTTCAAGGCAGAATGCTGCAATGAATTTAACTCCGCCATGCTGAAAACGTGTTTACTATCTTGTCTAAATTTCCCGCAATATGTCAAACGTGTTTACCGGATTGGTTACCGGATACTTAGTCGTGCACCAATTCACAGTGCAGGCGCCGGGGACCAGCCGTGTTATGGAGCGGGCCAATGGGATCGCTTACACATTTTAGCAGCTTTACGGTAAAGATGGCTGTGTTGTGAACCACTGAACATAGATGATTTGGCTTTCTCGACAAAATAAATAATTACCACTTGCAGGGGCGAAATCATTACGGAAAGTAATACTAATTTATTGGTAAATATGTAAATTGACCTACCTGTCGTCTGTCGGTGTCCCCATCGGATGCTGAAATGTTGTTTTTGAAGGTTTCCCGGTTTCACGGAATGTAGGTCACCAGGACAAGATCTCTGTAGACATCTCATTTGTGTGTGTGTTTGGAAAAGTTGGAAACAAATTTCTCCGTGTTGAGTGGGCCGATTTTGACAAATCTGGTGTCGTTGGAAAGAGTAATGTCTCTACTATTGTCTGATTACAGTATTTCCGAATTCTATTCATTTGTTTAGCCAAAATGTCGGGCGATTCCACGCGCGGTAGAAATCATTTTTGCTCAAGTTCATTCCCTTGGTATAGTGTATATGTATTAAGGGGGTGACATGACTTGAGAGTCGATTCCCTGTGGTTCATTTTAAAGACTTCTGCCATCGCAGTCACATTATTGATGCATTAAAATATGAAGGGTTTGGTCGAAAACATGTTTTATTACAGTATATATTTTGGTCAGAGCATTAAAATGATGGTCTGCGTCATTCACAGTACATTAGGTGTAGTAGTAGAAACATTT
>JBEVXV010000977.1:0-4294 GCA_040505915.1 Sedimenticola sp.
CCTGCATCGCATCCGTGCATTGCTCAAGGATGAGAAAAAGACTGATTTATAGACAGATGGCGGGGGATCCAACCGTTGTTTGACGCGGTAGGCGGAATCCTCGGAAAAATATGGAATATTTCTTCTAATTCTGTTCTTTTTTGTGTTTTCTGCGGATTCTGCGGCAAATGCTGTTTAAAATCGCTTGGGGGTCTGAGCCGTTACGTGGGTCAAATTGCAGTAACCGGGATCTGGATGATCTGGTCGCTGAGCATGCGGATCTCTTGTGAGTTGTTGATGACAATTCCCAGCGGCAGGTGGTTGTCCTTGATGAAGCGAGTCAGTGAGGTGAGTTGCCGGATCTTTGTGCTGCTGCCGAACTTGATCTCGATGGGGACAGCTCCATGTGACCCATCCATGATCAGATCCACCTCTGCACCATTCCTGGTGCGGTAGTAGTGGTAGCTCCATTGGTTGGTATCGGCTGCTTCAAACCCCTTGATCAGCTCTTCGATCACTGCTGATTCAAAATGTTGCCCGACGAGCGGGGAGTGGATTAGTTGCTCCCGGTTGGTGATCTTCAGAAGGTGGTTGAGCAGACCGGAATCCCTGAACAGCCCCTTCGGCATCTTGACGGTTGATTTGATGGCCGAGCCTTCGTAGGTGGGCAGGTTTCTCCAGATAAAGGTTTGCGCGGCAACCTCCAGATAGTCACGAACCGCGACTTCTGAGGTGTCGATGGAGCGCCCCAGCTGTGCCTTATTGATGGTTGTGCCGGATAGGTTGGCCAGCATGGTGACGAAGCGACGGTATTTGACGCTGTCGAGCCGGGGAAAGAGCTTGCGCACATCCCGATCGATATAGGTGCGGTGGTAGTTCTCCATCCAGAGCTGGAAGCCTGCATCGCTCAATGCGGTTGCCGGTTCCGGGTAGCCACCATGCAGCATGTGGTCGATGAAGTCGCATTCGCTTCTAACATCGAGCTTGCGCAGTTGTTGAAGGTTCTCACCGGAAAGTGGGCCGGAGAGAATCTGAAAGAAATCAGATAACGGCAAGCTTGCCTGTTCGCTGAGTTTGAGTGTGCCGAGCTCAATGATGCCGATCCGGCCAGCCAGAGAATCGGATGCAGCAGAGAGGATCTCCGGTGAGCTGGAGCCTGTCAGGATGAAGCGGTTCTTGCGTGTGCGGTCGCGGTCGATGGCGCCACGAAGCTCCTTGAAGAGCTGAGGAGATTCCTGGGCCTCATCGATGATGATCTCAGTCGGGTACTCTCGAAAGAAGAGGTCAAAATCGCCAGTAATGAAGTCGAAGTCGCTGCCGCGTTCCAGATCGAAATATCGCCACTCTGGCCGACAGGCCTTTGCCAGCGTCGTCTTGCCAACTTGCCGGGCACCTAGCACCAATACCGCAGGAAAGGTCTCAAGTAACTGGTTGATTTTCTGTTGATGCGTCCGCTCTATATAAGTCATATCCTAACCATACCATTGGAAAATACTTGTTTCAATGAGGTGGGGCCAGACTGGATGGTTTGCTGGGCGTTGACTTGGGCTTACGTCAAGACTAAGTTTAATGAACTAAGGTTGATGCGCTGGGGGAGCTATGGAAACCGTCAATATCCATGATGCCAAGACCCATCTGTCGCGGCTTCTCGAAGAGGCGCGGCGAGGTAAACCCTTTATTCGTCTCGAAAAAAGGTTAAAACCACCGCCTTTAGGCGGTCAGATTTATCTGAAGTAGTGATATTGCAGTCATGATGGTGGTGAGAAATAGAATATAGGCATGGCAGTTGGTAGCCTGGGTTGAGCTTGCGAAACCCGGGAGAAAGAGCAAGTTCACCATCTGGAGTGAGTGAAAGGAAATAAGGCAAATAGGTAGTTTTTAATGTGTGAGGTTGAGTGAGAGCTGGCGGTAGTATTCCCCCGGGTTTCGCAGGCTCAACCCAGGCTACTCATTTTGGTTAAGCACTCTCATTGATTCAGGGTGGAGTCCAATGAGACGCGTCGTTCAGTCGACGCGTATCCGGACTTTCAGTCCGTAACTCGAACCCACCTGCTTTAGCCGGTGAGTTGTTCAGTATAGCCAAAGCGGGCAAGCCTATCGTCCGCGTGACTCGTATTGAGGAGCCGGAAAACCGCCTCCTGTTCAGCGCCGCCAGTCTCTGGGAAATCACCATTAAGCGCGGTCTCGGTCAGCGCTGGGGAATAAGGTGGGGGCTGGACATCTATCTTGATACAGGGGGCAGTAGGTGTCGAGTAAGTTGTCGCACAAGATGAATACGCTTGTGCTATTTCATACGGCCTCCTTGATTGCATTCTGAGGATTCAACGAAACGGGTCCCATGGGATCTATAGCCCCCAAAAGTAATCCGACCTTTACTCGGATGTGCGGTTTTTTACACACAAAAACAAAGATCGCGCAGACTACCACTATCAACAAGTCTCCGCCCTACGGAGTGCCCATCTGTTTGGCGGGGCATAATATGGATCACCAGGGCATTCGCTACGACAATGAGAAGTTTATCTAACGCGCACCTTTGGCCACCGATGATCTTTCCGTCTGCATCGGTTGTCGTAAACGACCACAGAACAACTTCATGGATGGTATTGCCGGTACTGAAGCGGTGTCCATATGCCTGGCCGGTGCGGTGCTGTATGGAGTGTCGGGGTCTGGTGGTTCCGAGTGGGTACTGCTGCTGTTGGCAGCGGTGGCCGGATTTCTGCTCTGGAATTCCCCCTGGGTCCGGATCCTCATAGGTGATGCCGGCAGCGGCTTTGTAGGGATTGTGCTCGGGATACTCTCAATTCACACCGCTTGGGTGGCGCCGGAGTTGTTCTGGTTTTTTGGACAGACTGTGGGGCTTCTGGTGCAGTGCTGAAAATAATTTACAGCAAAATCAATCGGTTAACGTTTAATGCTTGCGGTCCAAGTGACCAGTAAGGTGGGTTAATCCTATTGAATCAATAACATATAACTTTTTTTGGCAGTAGGTTTAGGGCGATTTGGAAGTAGAGTTTGGTTAGATATCTAGTTCGACGGTGAGCGCGTCTTCGGGTTAGAATGTGCGGCGCACAGGGGTAGTCAAGGTGTCGTCCGGGACCAATCGGATGGTCTGTACTATCAAGTCGAGGGTATTTACAGGTTCAAGGATTGGGCAATATGAAAGTACAAATAATCACTAGATGGTTTTCTGATCTTCCCCGAGTACATAAGCGGGGGGTGATGGCTATCGCAGATAGCATGATGCTATTGATTGCGCTCTGGTCGGCATTTTCCCTACGGCTGGGTGAGTTATACCTGCCAAATCAGGGTGTCGAGTGGTTATTTATTGGAGCTCCTTTTCTCGCGGTGCCGCTATTCATCCGTTTCGGTCTGTATCGTGCGATTATTCGCTATATTGGCTTTCATGCTTTGTGGGCGGTGCTTCAGGCAGTATCGATCTATGCTCTTTTATGGGCTTTGTTGGTGCAGCTCAGTGGAGTATCGGGGGTACCGCGCTCTGTAACATTGATGAACTGGGTGATGGCTATACTGCTGGTCGGTGGTAGTCGTATGGTTGCCCGCTGGTGGTTTGCAGGGTTGCTTACTTCCACTTCCACTTCCACTGGAGATATACCAAACCGGATAAAGGTTGCAATCTATGGTGGAGGCTCTGCGGGAGTACAGCTGGCGACGGCGTTGAATTATAGCAGAGAGTTCCTGCCAGTAGCCTTTATCGATGATAATCCTGAACTCCACCATCGCCATATCAATGCTCTTAGGGTGCATCCCTTTACCCATCTATCTCAATTGATTGAAGCTAAGGATGTGGACGAAGTATTGCTTGCTATGCCATCAACTTCTCGCGCCCGCCGTCATGAGATCATTACCCTGCTAGAGCCTTATCCGGTCCATGTACGTACCCTCCCAGGAGTAGTGGAGATGGCACAGGGACGGGTTAAAGTGGAAGATATTCGAGAGGTCATGATCGAAGATCTGCTGGGGCGTGATGCAGTAGCTCCCAATTCAGAACTGCTGCATGCCAATATTACAGGCAAGGCAGTGATGGTAACTGGCGCCGGGGGGTCTATTGGTTCTGAACTTTGTCGCAAGATCGTGGAGTTGGCGCCTGCGGCTCTTATTCTGTTTGAACAGAGTGAGTATGCCCTCTATACCATAGAGAAAGAGCTAATTGGGCATGGTGCGGATGGAGGCGGTACTGGGAAATCAGGAGTAGATCGTAAGTCGAATATTGTCTCCATTCTTGGATCAGTGCTTGACTCTGAGCGCTTGACGCATGTAGTTAATGCGTATGGCATCCAGACTATTTACCATGCCG
>JBEVXV010000978.1:0-1978 GCA_040505915.1 Sedimenticola sp.
TTCCTGGAGGTGAATCTGTTCGATCTATTGCCTGATGCGGCTGATCTACAGGTGGCATTGCCAGCATCGTTATGGCGCTGGAAAAAGGGGAGATTATGGCCCATTATATCTTTTTGGGGTTAGTGAGATAAAACTGAAAGATGGAAAAACTGGCATGTTTTAAGGCCTATGATATACGCGGCCAACTGGGTACAGAACTCGATGAGGAGATCGCTTACCGGATTGGACGTGCCTATGCCGCTTCAATTGCTCCTCAGTCGGTGGTGGTGGGTGGTGATATGCGGCTCTCGACGGAGTCCTTAAAGCTTGCCTTGAGCAATGGCCTACGGGATTCAGGTGTCGATGTTCTCGATATCGGCCTGTGTGGTACAGAGGAGATCTATTTTGCCACGGCTCATTTGGGGGTGGATGGCGGTATTGTGGTGACTGCCAGCCATAATCCGCAAGATTACAATGGTATGAAGCTGGTCCGCGAAGGCTCTCGGCCGATCAGTGGAGATACTGGCCTGGATGATATTGAACGTCTGGCACGGGAGAACAGTTTTACGCCAGTTGATCCTCTGCGTAGGGGCAGCTATCGTCAGCTCTCTGTACTGGACGCCTATATAGATCATCTACTGGGGTATATTCAAGCAGATAAGTTCAAGCCAATTAGATTGGTCGTGAACGCGGGTAATGGTGCAGCAGGCCATGTGATCGATGCACTGGAGCAGCGGTTAATTTCCGCTGGTGTGCCGATAACCTTTATCAAACTGTTCCACGAGGCAGATGGCACTTTTCCCAATGGTATACCTAACCCATTATTGCCGGAGAATCGTCAGGATACCACTGATGCCGTGCGGGCAAATTCAGCCGATATGGGTATCGCCTGGGATGGTGATTTTGATCGCTGTTTTCTCTTTGATGAGCGGGGCGAGTTTATTGAGGGCTACTATATTGTCGGTCTGCTGGCCGAGGCGTTTCTCAATAAATATCCCGGCAGTCGTATCATTCATGACCCACGCCTGACATGGAATACAGAAGATATTGTCACTGCCTCTGGTGGTGAGCCGGTGCAGAGTAAGACAGGGCACGCCTTTATTAAGGAGAGGATGCGGGAGGAGGATGCCGTCTATGGTGGCGAGATGAGTGCCCACCACTATTTCCGCGATTTCAATTACTGTGATAGTGGCATGATTCCCTGGCTGCTGGTGGCTGAACTGATCTGTGCCAGAGGGCTGCCGCTGTCCCAGCAGGTTGGGGAGCGTATCCGTCGCTACCCTTCATCCGGCGAGATCAACAGCAAGCTGGATGGTCCACAGGGGGCGATTCAGCAGGTACTGAAGCGGTATCAGGCAGATGCCGAGTTGGTTGATCATACCGACGGCATTAGTTTGAATATGGGTGAGTGGCGATTCAACCTCCGCAGCTCCAATACCGAACCGGTTGTCAGGCTGAACGTTGAATCCCGGGGTGATGCCGGGCTGATGCAGACAAAAACAGAAGAGATCCTCGCCTTACTGCGCGGTTGATAATAGGGCGCCTTTGATCAATTTGTGACTTCGTATATTGTGCTCAGGATCACTGCTGCCCTGTTAACTCCCTCTCCCCTTTGGGGAGAGGGAATGTTCTATTGCAGTATGTCATGTTGCTGTTGATATATGCGCCCTAAAAAACACCTCCACACAAGGAGTTACTGCAACATACTACAAAGTTAACGGGACAGCAGTGGCTCGGAATTAACCGGAGGCACCTTAGGTTAGAGCGTGATAAAAACCAGCACGGCACCCAGTAGCAACCGGTAGATGACGAATGGGAGCATGCTGATCCGCTCTATCAGTTTCAGAAAATAGTGAATACAGAGATAGGCGGAGACGAAAGAGAGCAGTGCACCGAGGGTGAGCTCAGTCCATGCTACCGCCTCAGCGCCACTAATCAAGTCGTAGGTGACCAGGGTTCCTGACATGAGAATAGTGGGGATTGAGAGCAGAAATGAGAA
>JBEVXV010000979.1:0-3074 GCA_040505915.1 Sedimenticola sp.
TGAAGTTCTCCGAGGAATTAATTTCAAGTTTGCGCTGTGTTATATTGACGATGTGTTGGTCCATAGTCAGAGTTTTGATGAACACTTGAATAACTTGGATCAGGTTTTCCGTCGGTTCAGGGAAGCAAATTTGTGTCTGAAACCCTCAAAATGTTGTTTCGCTGCTAAGGAAGTTAAGTACTTAGGGCATAAGTTTTCCAAGGAAGGAATGGCTGTTGATCAGGAAAAGATAGAAGCAGTGAAGTCGTATCCAGAACCTAAGTCTCAGCGAGATGTTAGAGCTTTTCTTGGTCTTTGTAATTATTACCGTCGGTTTGTGAAGTCATTTGCAGATATTGCTCGCCCCTTGAATGCTACTCTTAGAAAAAATGTCAGGTTTGAGTGGACAGACGAATGTAGGCAATCATTCAATACCCTGAAGGCAGCTCTTATGGAGGCTCCCATTCTTGTATTTCCTGATTTTAATAGGAAGTTCATTCTTTACACTGATGCATCTACCGAAGCAATATCCTATATTCTTGGTCAGAAAGATAGTGAAAACCGGGAGCATGTCATAGCATATGGTGGGCGTTCTCTGCGTCCGACTGAGAGAAATTGGGGAATTACAGATCTAGAAGGGTTGGCTTTGGTAGAAGGGATTCGCTACTATCGCACCTATTTAGCTGATAAGGAATTTGATGTTTACACAGATCATCAAGCATTAACCTCATTGAAAACAATTCAGTCACCAGGTAGATTAGGCAGGTGGGCAATTTTCTTGCAAGGGTACAACTACAATGTGGTTCACAAAGCAGGTAAGTTACACTCAAATGCTGATGCTCTGTCTCGTCGAAAGTATGGTGAGCCAGTTGACAATGGTGAGACAGATACAGAGACAGATGACTTCCCTATTGATCCTCAAGTCAACAGGTTAGACGTATCACAAAAATGTTACACAGAGTATACATTTAATTTTCCGTCAGACACAGTTGTAGCTGTCAATACTCTCGAAACGCACACACAGGACAACACACTTTCAAAAATGATTTTAGCAATTGACACATATCAATCGATAGCACCAGATGAACACTTACTAAACACATGCAACATGTCTCAGGAGTGCCTACGGGATGCACAACTGGAAGATCCTGATTTCAAGGATATGTTCCAATACCTTGAACAAGGTAAGGTTTCGGACAATAGGAATGACGCAGGTAGAGTAGTAGCAGAGTCACAGTACTATATTGTTGATAATGGGCTATTGTTTCATCTGTACCATCCCCGTACTAAGGGTCACAAATGGCAAAACGTTATCAAACAACTCTCTGTACCACTCAAATTACGTGACACTGTTCTTAAACAGTATCATGATGCAATAACGTCATGCCACTATGGCATAGAAAGAACATATGAAGCGATACGCATGAAATATTTTTGGCCGTCAATGTATAAAGACATACAAACATATGTGAAGTCATGTGAACCTTGTCAGCAAGCCAAAAGGTATGTACACTATAGAAAAGCGAAATTACAGCCACTGCCGGTAGGTGATGTTTTTTCACGTGTACACCTGGATGTATTAGGGCCAATGCCACAGACGAAGGATGGGTATAAGTACATTCTCCTTCTTGTTGATGCATTCTCGGGATGGTGTGAGGCAGTACCAATGAAAACACTTGAAGCGAAAGAGACGGCATACAAAATCTACCAAGATTTCATTTGTCGATTTGGCTGTCCAGGCTCAATTCTCACCGACAGAGGTTCCAACTTCATGTCAAAGGTAATGCAGGAACTATGCGACATGCTCCAGATTACAAAGCTAAAAACAAGCAGCTATCACCCGGCCACCAACTCGACAGTTGAACGGATGAACAGTGTCATTCTTCAAAAACTGAGGATCTACTGCCACGGTAAGCAAGACCAGTGGATAGAATACCTTCCAAGCATAATGATGAGTTACAGAATATCACCAGCAGTAGACTCGTCACAGTATAGTCCATACTACATCTTGTTTGGAAGGGAATGCAAGCTGCCACTTGACAGTCTGCTCATTCCAAGCACTCGAGACAAAACTGTTGAGGAACACCTTCAGCAAATGACTGAGAATATACAGGTATGTCAAGAACTGGTCAAGGAGAACAGATCGGCGGCTCAGGTAAAGTATAAGACACAGTATGATAAGGCAGCAAGAACGCCAAAATACGAAGTTCAAGACAATGTGTGGGTGTACTCTCATGTCACGCCCAAAGGACAGTCAGGTAAATTAGTTAGGCGATGGATTGGGCCATATTACATCTCAGAAAAGGTAAGTGATGTATCCTACCATTTACGAGATTTGAGAACACACAAGGCTGTCAAGTCAACAGTTCATCCAAACAGGCTTAAGCCGTATTTCAGTCCATATGAGAGACCAACCAATGTTCCTATAGAGCTCGCAACAGGTGAAGTAGAAAATCTGGAACTGGAGCGAGATGACTTGTCAGGTGAGTCTACAAGTGCACCGCAATCTCAAAGCCAAGAGGTAAGGTCGGATGATTGGGAACTGGCAAAAATACTGAAAGCTTGTAGATACAGAGATAGGCTAATGTATCAGGCCAGGTACAGGTCTCATAACATTGGTAACACAAAAAGTGTGTGGGTCTATGAAAATGACTTACCCGAGGAGCTGAGAAAGGAGTTTCACATCAAATATACATTCTCGGGTAAACGTCGTAAACAGTCACGTGAAAATAATATGGCGTAGTAAGTATTGTGGAGTTTGTTAGTCCTTTTGTTGTACATCAGGTCACCAATAAACTTGTAGCGGCTGCTGCAGTATAGTCAGTAATATTTAAAACAGTACTCTTTATTGTAATGTTATAAGTACACTTTCCACACGTCTCAAGAATAGGGAGGAGACGGTAAGCCTACTGTGCACCAAGTATGGTTGATCCCAGGAATATTGATTACGCAAAGCCTTTCAGAAATCGTGATGGGTTGTTTTTGTCATGTTGTAAGGATGGTTATATGGCGTGGATTTTTTTTGTTACTGGTAAATTCGAAATTTGGTACCAATTAAATTAAACCTTTTTTATTTTGGGGGTTGGGGTGCCATG
>JBEVXV010000980.1:0-3374 GCA_040505915.1 Sedimenticola sp.
AACTTGCACCTGGGGTAAAGTTGCGTCGATATGCGACCATTAGCTTTAACAGTTCCTTTGTTGGCAGATCATCTTCTGGATTTAAATTCCCTCGAGTTTCGCAAGCTCAACCCAGGCTACCGACTGATGTCCGCTTTTGCCACGTAGCAGACTAAATTGCTGATATACCAAACCTTCCGCTTTTGGCCGGTTAGAGACCCCTGTGCTTTTCGAAAGGTCTGACAACTCCTATAGCTTCTCTTCTGCGACCAAAACGGACGTTATGGTGTGTCATATAGATGACCGGAATTGACATCAAAGTGTCATTGAAAGACCTACACACTTATCTTCCGAAGCTTAAAGTTAAGCGATGAAAAATATGCGTCAATACGAGACGTGTCCCAAGCATTGGGCCATGAGAAAGAGAGCCGAAAAGTTGTGTGATTTTTTGTCCGGAAAAGTCTTGCCATATCACCTTTTTATAACAGGGAAATTGATTGACTTTGTGGGTTGAAATTCCTGCCCTTCCCTTCAAAAATAATTGAAGATGAGATCTTATCAAGACTCAATCTCCACACTTTCTTCTTCTTTTCTACAATATTTATCCACTCTGCTGCCTCATTATTATTAGCAGGAAGCAGCGCTAATCGAATGCTTGTGAAGGGGGCAATGTTATGGATATTACACGGCTGGCTCGTCTGGCTTTGAATGATGAGGGTTTTTTGTTTGACCCACAGACAGGCGAGAGCTTTTTGCTGAATGAGAGTGGCCGCACTATCTTCAATGAACTTAAACAGGGTACGGCAGAACCTGCGGTTGGGCAGAAGTTACAACATCAGTACGATATTTCTGAGGCCGAGGCACAGGCAGACATGACTGACTTCATTCAGCAACTGCGTATTTTGCAGTTGGTATAGGGGTGAGTCACATGAAAAAACTTCACGTGGCCATATCCGGTATCAGTGCATCAGACAATCCGGCACCCGGTACGGGTGTTGCGCGCAGTCTGCTTGAGGATATGGAGATAGATTATCACCTCGCAGGACTAGCCTACGACGCTCTGGAACCGGGCATCTATATGGACTGGCTGTTTGAACGCTCCTTCATGGTGCCTTACCCCACCGCCAGTCAGGAGGCCTTGATACAGCGCCTTCTCTATATTCGTCATCACTTCGGGCTGGATGTGGCGGTCCCTACGCTGGATAGCGAACTGCCTTTCTATATCAACAATGAGGAAAAGCTGCGAGAGCAGGGTATTCACACCTTTCTGCCTACACAGGAGCAATTCCGGCTTCGAGGCAAAGAGTATCTGTCCGATGTGGCCCAAAAGTCGGGGATCTCAGCACCGCAGCAGCAACTGGTCACCCGTCAGGATGAGTTGATAAAGGCAGTGGGTGAGTTGGGTTTGCCGGTGATGATTAAAGGCACTCTCTACAAAGCTTATGCTGCACACACACTTGATTCTGCCTTGGCCCTGTTTGGCAAAATTGCTGCGGAATGGGGATTTCCTGTGATTGTGCAGCAGTTGGTACATGGCGAAGAGATGAATGTCATCGGGGTAGGTGATGGTGAAGGTGGACTTGTGGGCATGGTGGCAGCACGCAAGATGAGTGTTACCGAGTTGGGCAAGATCTGGACAGGTGTAACAGTGACTCATCCTGCCTTGGCAGCAGCAGCAAAAAGTTTTGTCACTGCCTTTGAGTGGCGCGGGGCATTCGAGATGGAATGTATCGTTGCTGGCGACCAGATTCAGCTTATTGAAATCAATCCCCGCTTCCCCGCCTGGGTCTATTTTGCTACTGGGGTGGGTATCAACCTGCCCGCTATGTTGGTGCGACTGGCAGCGGGAGAGGAGGTGGTCCCCAAGATGGATTATCCCGCCGGCAAACTGTTTGTGCGACATACCACCGAGCAGGTGGGGGATATGAATACATTCCAGAATATGATTACACGGGGCGAGTCATGAGCACCTACGTTAAACCCAGTATTACCAAGCTGAACAGCGCCGGCCAGATGAACAAGTTTGGCGCATCACCCTACTATGCCCGTCCCATCCGCACCGAGATCGATGGTGTTGCAATTGCCGATCTGACTGAACAGTTTGGTTCGCCGTTGTTTGTCTTTTCCGAGCGTGTGATCCGACAGACAATACGTTCTTTGAAGATGGCCTTTACCAGTCGCTATCCCAAGGTGACCTTTGGTTGGTCTTATAAGACGAATTATCTGGATGCGATCTGTGCCATCTTTCACCAGGAGGGTAGCGTGGCCGAGGTGGTGTCAGAGATGGAGTACCAGAAGGCTCGGCGTCTGGGTATTCCAGGAAAGAATATAATCTTTAACGGCCCCCATAAATCGCTGAAAATATTGAGGCAGGCCGCTGGAGAGGGTGCAAGAATTCATATCGACCATTTTGATGAGATCGATGACCTGGAACAGGTTGCAGAGGAGTTGGATTGTGATGTTGATGTGGCGATTCGCATCAATCTGGATGCAGGGATACAGCCGCAGTGGAACCGTTTTGGTTTTAATCTTGAGTCGGGTCAGGCGATGGATGCGGTGCGACGGTTACATGCGGGTGGTCGTCTGAAGCTACAGGGATTGCACTGCCATATCGGTACCTTCATGTTGGAGCCGGATGCCTATCGTATTGCGGTAGAGAAGCTGGTCGCCTTTGGTTATGCCCTAGAGAAGGACTATGACTTCAAGATTGCCTATTACGATCTGGGGGGTGGCCTGCCCTCCAAGAGTCGACTTAAAGGTATTTATTTCCCACCCGAGGTGAGTATCCCGTCTCTCGAGGTGTATGCCGAAAAGCTGACCGATGGATTTTATAACGCACTACGCCCTGGTGATACGCCGGAACTGATACTTGAATCGGGGCGTGCCTTGATTGATGAGGCAGGCTATTTGATCACTACTGTCGAGTCTAGTAAGCGCCTACCCGATGGTCGGCGCAGCTATGTACTCGATGCGGGTGTGAACCTGCTTTATACCTCTACCTGGTATAACTTCACCATCGAGATGGATAGAGAGGTTCAGGGGATGAGCGAGGCCGCGATATTAAATGGCCCGCTCTGCATGAATATCGACGTGGTGGATGAAGCAGCTATGTTGCCACCCCTGCCCAGGGGAATGCACCTGACCCTATCGCCTGTTGGTGCCTATAACGTGACCCAATGGATGCAGTTTATCGAGTATCGCCCTGCGGTGGTGTTGATCTCTGAGGCAGGTGACGTGGATATCATTCGAGAGCGTGAGGCCCTGGAAGATATGGTGCTGAAAGAGCGGCTTCCGCAACGTTTAAAGAGCGGCCTTGTATAGTGCCATGAATAATCCACTGCCTCATGTTGTCATGCCAAAGTCGGTAAAGACCTTTCTGAACAGTTATTCAGAGA
>JBEVXV010000981.1:0-15168 GCA_040505915.1 Sedimenticola sp.
TAAACATGCTGATTGGTTGATCAAGAGTTTATACTCTGGATCTACCAATCAGCTTGTTTGAATCTGAGTTTGAGCTATAAGCAATGGTTTATGACATTGGGAGAGTGCCAAACTACCATACTGGATACTCAGTATAATTATCTTGCTGATACTTGTATATTCAATCGCCACTCCCAGCATAAAAACATGTTCTAGGCAGTTTTCTGCAAAATGTTATTGAATATCATTACAAACATTGGGCAGAGGTTGAGTGTATCTGACAGCAATAATTTCAGCTGTGGGATTCCAGAAATTTAAATGCCATCATTAATTACACCTATGCACCGCCTCAGATTTCAGTAATGAGCTCCACTGACTGTACTGTACAGCTGCCAGGATCGGGCGACAGCCAAACTATTTTGTAGCATCCTTGTTGCTATCACATTGATAGAAATATGGTTCATGTTTATATACTTGTGTAAATATACTTACATGTATACACAGGAAAAAGTGCCACATATGTTTTTCATATGAAAAATATTCATATGTATTCAATATGTAAAATATATGAAAATCATATCGCTTGCATATGAAATTCATATGCAAAGAGCAAATATGAATTTCATATGTTTTACATATGTTTTTCATATGAAATTTTTTCATATGTAAATCATATGAAGAATTTACATATGATTTTCATATGTGCATTTTTCATATGAATTTCATATGAAAACTACATATGTAAATCATATGCTACATATGTAATTCATATGAAATGAGCACATATGAAATACATATGAAACTTTCATATGAAATTCATGTGTTGCATATGTATTTCATTTGGTTGAATTTACATATACAGTGTCATATTTTAAAAGTTTCACTATGGATTTCATATGGAATAGGTTCATGTGAAGAGTTCACATGATTATAGATAAGCATACAGTCAATTGGTAATTAGAATTATGAAAGTATGTGCATGGATATCATTCTGTTAAAATCTGCATTTATTTTTCAAGATTACTTCGAAAGGACTTATTTAAATGCTTTTGTTGGCACAGATTGTGGTGTACGGGGTCATTAATGTGGATGGAAACCAGAGTATCAGGAGGTTGGTTGGTTGGTTGGGGATTAACGGCATATCAACAGCTAGGGTCATTTAAGGCCGGGTCTATGGGTTCAGTACTAAATCCCACATTACCTGTTGCACAGACAATGAGACTGTACTAATGGGGAGAAGATTCCAAAATCAGAGCTGAACATATTTACAACCCTAAACTATATATACATTCAGCCCTGAAATCAGAAAAATCCTGATCTGATGCCAGGTCCTCTCGCATCAGATCACTTAGCCCCATCCCAAAAGTAGTAAATTCACCTCACCTGAGTGACACTACCAGTACTGGTCTCTTACTACTTTCTCCAAATGGGCAATAACTTTCTCAAGCTCTCAAGTACACAGCCGAGCCAATGAGAAAACGTTACAAGCGAGCCGAAGAAGGTAGTGGGGATTCCTATAAGTAACCACCCCCTGTTAAAGAATTTAGTCGCCTCTTACGACAAGCAATTGTTGCTGCGGCACTATTCTTTCAGTTTCATCCCCGGTGCCTGCACGGGGCAGTATCAGGAGGAAACCCACTTGTCCGATCTTGTAACCTTGATACCATCCCACTTGCATATCTTAGCGTGTAACATTGCACAACAATAGGTGAATCAAAGGTTGTTTTTTTTAAGTTTTTCTTCACTAAGGTAAACACACTGATATACAGATGGCAAGATGGATACCCTTGACGAAAACAATGTAGGCTACATTTTTACTAAAAACATGGAATCATGAAACATAATGAAACGTTAGAAAATATCAAATTCAATTTATTTCAATAAACATGGGCAGTATAAATTTAATTTTCTGACATATATACAAATGAAATCAAATCAATTTATTTAGCATTAAACACAAAATATATGCTTTTAGCTATAGAGATGGGCTTAGGAAAGTCGAGATGTATGGTATGTTGTGACCTTTGAGTTAAAAGCTTGATAGGCATACTCGTCAATGAAATAATGATACATACCGTATCAATATTATATTAAATTTAGATTACATGTAATTCAAATTCAGACATTAAATAAAAGTACACTTGTGATATGCACTGCATTTACAATCTATAATAATTTCCAATTGCTATATCAAGCATTTAACCCAGGGGAAACCAGTTGTTTATATAAATTCCTTAAATCTACTGTAATTACTCTAAATATTTGGACACCATAAACATTATGGAGTGTAACGTAAACCAGCAAAATGCAATGTGTCCGACTATTATTAAAATAACAAAGTTATTAGACAAACAACGGAGCTGAAAATATTTGTGTTGCCAGCATCACATACATAGTTGTACATGGACTAACGCTATACCAGACCAATATGGCATTTAAATACATGTGCAGAGTTAACATTTAATACATGATCATTTAGATTGATATACATTCAGAATGTATTCCTCAGACATGTGTTTAATAGCATATTGGTCTGGGGAACTGTGAACAAAATTGCACTTTGTGCAGTTGTGCACAAACGCAGCCGGTCCTATTAAGGAAGCCACGGGTACTGTTAGATGGTTCGTAGTTGCCCTGTATATGTGGCAACCTGCAACTGTCTGTGTTGTTGGATTCATTGTCTTCATCCTCGCGATGAAGACTTTCTTCCTCTGGAGTTGTAATAAACTTGCCTTATCCAACAATCCGTATGATATCTGAAATTTTAAAATATATTTATGCCGTTTTATTGGAGTGTCAATTGTCTTATCCCTGACCGTCTGTATGCCCAACGTTCAGTTTGTTTAGTCCTGGTCGCCCAAATATGTATTAAATTACTAATTGAAAATCATGAATGTTTCGACACTTATAACAGTTGATTTTGGCGTCTGAATATTTACGTTAGATACCGCATTATTTTTTTTGTAGGAGTATATTATAACATTCATACCTCATTCTCCCTGTTTCTGTATCTCACTCCATCCTTCATGTTGATGATGGTGCCATCTGGAGTTTTTAGGGCACTGGCCTCCACCATCTGTCCCTCAGAGTCAAGTGGGATGAAGGGGTAACACTGGACACGAACATCATCGGTGATCGGTGTGAAATCCACCTTGTTGTTTTGCTTCCTCTTCAGTTTTATCGCCTGAAATAAAGATGAAATAAAGATGAAATATTATAAATGTTTAATATCAGTTTTCAATTAATGTGATACACATCATCAGGTCTGGTTACAAAATTTGTTATTTGACTGTTATTTGAAGGTCTTATGTCTGAGTTTGTGAAAAGCAATATTTGGATCCTTGATTATAATGCATTATGATGTATGAACATGTTTGGCAGGCATACAGGGAACTGACAGCCAGATGCTGTAGAGAAGTGTTAATTAAATATGCCAATGTCGACTGGGGGACTTTTGATAGCAAATGTGTATGGATTTGGGCAAAAAAAATAAATAGAGGCATACCCTCTCCTGAGATTGTATGTATGAAAACACCACAATGGTTATAATCAACACGTAATTTACTGTCCTAAACGCATTACATATTACCTCAATGATTGTTGGCTCGTCTTTCACATATGTGCCGAGAAACCGCTGCACTTCACCAGCTGCTCCGTATAACTGAACGTTGTCACTACATTGTTTCCTGCAATCATGATTGAGCGGAATGAATTTACGTTGATGTTTTAAATTAATAATTCAGTAAACAGCCGAATTAGAAATTTAAAACATTTAGTTAATTGATTAATTAATTAATTAATTGATTTATCAATTAATTAATTGATTAATATGTCCCATGCAATAGTATGTATTTTACATAGCTAATGTTACATGTTTTACCATACCGACTTTAAATAAAATTTGTATTATGTATTATCCATGTTGAGTTTTACGATTTTGCGCCATTATGTCGGTAATTTTATGGTCTGCTGGTTTCTTATACGGCAACACGTTACTGTTTGTCCATCATCTTTTACGAAACATATCAAAAGTTAGTAGATACAAGCATCTAATTGACAACCGAGAGAAAAACGACCTTCCATCATAATGCTCGTCTGATGTCAAATGACCTCATGATTAAGACGTAAGTTTTTAATGACATGATGCCGAAAATTCCCCAATATTTTTTTTAATAAAAAAGAAATAATCCAATAAATTTTACCAGGTAAATGCATGTTGAAGACGGGGTAATTGCTGTTTTATTGCAAGTTTATCAGGCTCGACTTGGAAAAGGTAGGAATTCCTTGTCAAGCCTCAGGATTCCTATATGCATATCCTAGCCTTGCCGGGTAAACATGATATCAAATGATACCAGCATTGGGTTCTCTGTATTTATAGATATAAAGTCTTACCATTGATCACAACCATCGGGGTAATAACCACCTGTTAACAAGTGGTTGGCCACGCTCATTCGTGCGAATGAGGTGGCTGTATCATGGCTCCTAGCCTTCTGGTTTGTGCAGAAGATGTGTTGTCGTATCGAGCCATGCATTTTTTCAAACGCATCTTCCGTGTACCCGGTCGGTGGGCCGTGTCTCTTTATGTCAGACTCCTGAAATTATTGGGAAGCATTTAAACAGTTCTGTGTTTAGACTTTAGTGGCTGGAATGGTTCACGTTCATGGGAAACTTATGGAAATGCTATTTTCAGCAAGTTAAGTAAATCAATAGTATTAATTGTTAACAATTTTGAATAACAAACATATCGTATGTCCGCGAAAGCTCTAAATATTTTTGGTTATTGTATACCTTCCAAAACCGCCCATTCACTTTGCATTGTTGTTACGCACCAATATCCTATAAATATTTGGTGTGAGTGGAAGATCAATGTTGGAAATATGGAATTTATGAAACTTGTGACTTCATCACTACTTCAACACAAGTGTATTGTACGAAATGTCAATCAGTCATTTCATAAATGTATTATCAAATGGAAAGTTGTACATGTATTTAATTACCAGGTGCATCAACAAGTGGGTTTTCACTTTATTAAGGAGCTGTGGCTCATTGTCCCCTGCCTGCTGTACGTATGTCTGCGCCAGATCTTGTATGCGCTGTATGCCGGAGCTGTCTATTTCGCTGGCACAGATCTCCTGCTGTAACTGTAATGTAATGTTCATACTGAAACGAAATCCGCTATCAAGAATGTCATCTGTCACCAAGTTTGACTCACTGGTTTGAAAAGGTGGAGTTATATAGGTGTTAATAGGTAACAATAAAAGGCTTGAGATAGGCATACATATTCACGAGACGGGGGTTGCCGGTCCTCTGAGTCTCCCTGAAAATTTGTGATTTCTATGTACATTTCTTACTGAATTACAATTGTACACATTTCTGTAATGTTTTATTCTGTATTTTATATGTTGTACAATTGATGAGACGAAAAAAGTTATCTAATACTCTACATTTTCTGATGTTCTAATGCAGTTCATAATTATCTATAATTACCACACACCAGTCACATTTGCACCCAGTGTTTCAACATTAGAGAATGGTGTTTGTTCACAACTGTCGCCGTAAATCTAAATTACCGTAATTACCCTAAATATTCAGACACCAAAACCAATTAATTTAACGGTCCTAAATATTGAACAATTTAAATATTTTGTCCAGTGAGGCCTCCAATGCGTTCTCTGAAGATAGCAAACAGTGCAGACCCTGTCCAGACTGCTCCTTCTGGGTCTACACTGTTTGCTCTGGCATTTATGTCCGAATATTTAGGGTAATTACGGTACCAACAGGCAATCCGCACAGTAACTCCCAAAATTACAAAATTCAATACAGTTATCTCCTAATTCAAAGAAATTTCAAGATGTATTTATAGTGCAACAATGCATTAATAATGTGTTGTCTGCCGCAAAATTTGAACTATTTTCGCCAGCATGAGTTAAATGACATGGCATATCCAACTTACTTTTGCCAGGGTACATGCCATCTCTACAATGTGTCTTGTCGTCTGAATGGTCGCCAAGTTAATTGGTGCTACCTGAAGCTATAATCAGAAAACAATGCACGAGATGTGGTAAAAAAGAACTTATTCTTTATTGTGTACAAAAATAAATTTATAACATAATCCTCAGCGCGGGTTAATAACACCAATTATATTTATGTATTACACTAGTGTAATATATTTCCGTGTGGTGTTCACAGTGGAAGTTTATGTTATGTTATTTCATGACATTGTGAACATGTTATCCTGTGAAGCCTTGGAAACGCCCTCTATCCACATGTTTTCTAAGTGTTTTATATTGTTTAATTCTTGTGAAGTAGACTTTCTCTAGCGCTGTCATACTGAATATTAAAAGCCGATTTGTGAAGTCCATTCCCGCGCTTCATTAAGGAACGGTAACCATGTTTCATGATTTGTAATTAAACCAGACTTGATAAAGTGTTGTCTGCTGCCAAATTCAAGCTATTATTTTTAACCGGCATGCAAAAGTGTTTATCATTGCAATTACGCATTTGATTGCAAGTATGCAATTGAGTCAATGATTACAAGTACTTACATAGGCCTTGAAATCTTTCCCCTGCTTACTCTCATAATGTGTGAAGAATTTTCTTCCAAATGTTTCTCCCTGTACAAATTAATCAATATACGATTGGGCTCACAAAATTTAACATTATTGTAATTTTAAACCTTTTAACATTATGAGCTGTTGATGTGCTTGAATCCCATTCAACAATATATATCAATAGCCAAAGGACAATCTCTTATGCATTTCACTAACATAAACATGTTCTGCAAGTTTTTCATACTGGAGAGAATATTAGAATTGATGTAACCATGCTGAGTTTTATGATTTGGAGCTACATGTTGGTGGTTATACGGATCCAAATAGTAAAACGAGGGCCACAATGACTATAGCCTGTATCGCTTAGCTGACTTGAATAAGAATGTTCAAAACTGCGACATTTTAACCTGTCAGTGGCCATCATGGATGTAATCATCCGACTTTGACAAACAAGAGGGCCAATATGGCCGGCCCTGTATCGCTCACCTGAGTCCTATTGCTCAAGTTGCATGAAGAAGAATGTTTAAAATCACAAGTGATTGGAATATGTTTTGCTTTTAGAACATTATAACTTTGAAGCTGTGTGAAATACCTTAAGCTCTATCAGATGTGCTTCCATCTTCTTTCTTTGTTCTAATGTTGTTCTTGTAACAACACATTTCAGGAGATGCTTCGTGAGCCCCAGGTTCAAAACATGCAGTTTTCCAACAGGTATGTCTCTGGAAAATATAGTGAGTAGTGAATTTCCAACAACGATCACAAAGTTATCCAAATGAGCTAATTTGGTATGATTTTGCAGTACACATCTACCATACGGTAGTTATACGGAAACAGTGACCCCATATATTGGTCTATAAAATTTATAAAATCAGTTTTGCAGAGCAAATTGAATGAGCTTTTTCCAACAATGTTAGCTTAAAACAATTAATTATTAATATAAAACTTATAAATGCTCCCTACTTACTTATGTGGATTTAGTACATCCCACACATAATTAATGTGCTCTTTTATGCCCGTTTCACGTTGGAGCCTTGCTTTCCTCGGACCCTGCGGCCGTAGTTCGAGTCTCCGCAGTATTCTCTTGGTTTCGGCGGGGTTCCTCTCTCTATTTAACCCAGCATGTTCTCTGTCAGCCTTCAAGCAGAAATACAATGCTGCATACAATTATGTACTCAAACCTGGTCAATAAAGAACATACTTTTATCATGTACTCCGTTTTTATATAAATTACCATGGAATAAAGACCAAATGTGAACAGACCACATTTATCCCCCTTCTCAATATGGTGGTCTTTGTTCACAGGTTTGACTGTATATGGCCTGTTAAGTTACTTTTATGTAAGATTTAGAGATTATTGTGAAACCCTTTGGGTTATTAAGAAAGTATGACACAAGAATTCAACACCATCAGGTCAATATTATAAGTCAATATGCTCTTTCTTCGTGCCACTGATTGCCGCACACGAAATCATCAGTAGTCGGTCATACGTAATATTGTTTTCATAGGCAGCATGCAGAAATCACAGATTTTGGCATCTCCGGGGTGACAACACAAGACTATGCAAGCAATAAAAAAAGTGCACTTACATGGCACCTAGGACAGTATTTATTTGCTGCTGCCCCCATGTGATTGCAGAGGTGGGCGAGCATCTGGAAATCCGCCACAACCACATCGACCTCTGTTGCAATGATGCAGGCTTTACCTGTCAGCGCATCAAAACCTGGGACACCATCTCTGCAACATAACAGCTTGTCTCTGACTGTTGTGAAGTTATATTAAATAGATCAATGGCATTTTTGATGTAAGATCGATTTATAATTCACAAGTGAACTCAAACTGTTGTATTTTCATGAGTGCCAGAGGAATTTATAGTTTGACAGACAGACAGACAGATAGACAGCCAGACGGACTGTGATCAAAAATATTTTGAAGATGGGTTCCGCTCTCTAATTACACTGTAATTGCTCTAAATATTCAGACATCAGTGTCTGAGAAAACACTATAGACCCAGACCAGCATGCTCCTAAAAGAGCAGTCTGATCATGGTCAGCACTGTTTGCCATCTTGACAGAATACATTGGGGCCTGACTGGCGCCTAGTCAAACATTTTTTGGATTCTTGGTTTAGAACCCTTACAATAATTGGGTATGAAGTCGAATAGTTGGCATATTTATGGTATATTGTTTTACATGCATGTCCGAATATTTAGGGTTATTACAGTCTTTACCTTTTACATTGTTTTATATCGTCTAAGATTGGCCGCATGACACTATCAATATCCGTCTTTTCGGAAGCTGCCAAGAAGTTAGTAGACAGCAGCTTCTGCCTCATATGAAGTGGCAAACCTTAAAAGCAAGGGACAAATAATGTATGTCATACATTTCTGTTGTATTAAAGACGAGACTTGCAAAGGCCCAAGCCAGATTTAACAATGTCGAGTCATCATCAGGGGTCATGAAAGAATTAGCTCATTTCCACTGCTTTCCCATATGCTTTCCCATTTCCCATATATTTAAGAATTGAATTGTCATTTCTCAACATTCATGCAGTCATGAATACAGTTGGGCAGAGCTAAAATTCCATGAAGCGCGAATGAAGAATTTTAGTGAGCACAACTACTTTCATGATTGCACGAACGTTGAAAAATAACAATTCACTTCTTATATTTACACGTTTTTATGCATTGTTTAGTACAATAACAATTAATTTTTGTTCCAATTCTGCAATTTGCCAGACATATTTATGCATGCTATCAGAGGGTTTACTCACATATGGTAATATAATAATTATCTTTTACGACCTTACCTGCAGCTTGCATCTGTACGCAGTGTAAGGGGAGCCAACGCCTGCTCTTATGGGTGGCTGTGTCGTCCACGAACAGGTTGACAGGCATCGTCACAATGTTTTTCCCCTTGCTCATGAATGACGATGCCTTGTAGAAGATCCGATATTCCTTAAATTATATTTTGTTGAATTTATCAAAGGCTATCACATAATGTTCACTATTTATTACATATTATGCACTCTGGGAGTGTAATAACATGGTGCAGTAAATTACGTAATTTGTATCAGCATGAACAGCTTCACCCATGCTTGTCAAACAAATGAGCTGAATGCATACAACTCGGCTCATTGTAGTGTTCTCTGAATTCACCATGTACAAACCCAAGTCATTGGACATTTTACACTTGTGGGAGTGCACGTACATGTAGTTGTTTTTCACATTTACCAATGTAACTTAAATGTTAACAAAATTAACATACATGTTCACTGTATTCCTCCATGTCTTCATGGTACACCAGAAATTCCTTGCGATGGCACAGATCCAACTGCTTCAATGGGACGGTTGCTGCACTTCTCTTATCTACCAGACATCTAGAAATATATATAATATTTAGATGCGTCGGTGTTGCTTTCATATTGGACTTTGTTAGGCAGTACACGTCATATTGACGTCTTTCAACGTCATATTGCATGGTAAATTTAACATTGGTTGTAACAGAACTAGCGTGCGACGTCGTCAACGTGATTGACGTAATCAAAGCAAATGCATGACCTAGTTTCGTAAAATGTAGTTTCATGTTTATACGTTTGTAAAGGACTCCAAACACCAGCTTTATTTCACATTGTGTCATATTGGACATACACTGAAGTGTATGCATGTATTAGGCATGCAATAAATATGTTATTTAGTGTATATGAAATTTACATTTTCCAGATAAAGGTAGTACAATAGTTGTGACAAAATGCACTGGATATAAAACAAAGTATGGACAATTATGTAAAATCTACTTGTTCATTAACATCTCAATTTTCAGTTCATATTTATGGCTATCAACATCGGGCAAGTAAGAACAAACTTTACTCGCCCAGCATAACATTTCACTAGCCAAGGCGAGTCGGCCGAGTACATTTTTTAGCCCTGAGTGGGAAAACAGTTTCACACCGCATGGAATTTTCATTCCTTGCAGTGTTCAGGAACCACATTTTCCCTGATATTAACTGTACCTTTTTCCGTCATAGTCCAATGTTGGTACTTCCTCATATAACTGTACGTCGCCAATAAATTCCAGGCCCTGTAATCATGGAGAGATGAATATAAAAAGACACATAAAACTAGAACGACTGTCTGTAAACGACAGTTTTGTACCCACCTGCAGCCCCACCGAAAATGAACAGGGCATCCTTGGTTGATCATTCCTGCAAAGTTTCATCAAAATTGGTCCGGCGGTTTGTGAGAAGATTGTTTAAGGCTTTGCACTATTTTTAGATGGTGGCCATCTTGGATTTCTGAATGATGTAATTTTACAAATATGAAATGGCATTACACATACATCATACCTATGAAGTTAGACTAACATCAGCCCAGCGGTTCGAGAGAAGATGTTTGAAAATGTTGTCGGACGACGGACGGACAAAAAGCGCTAACAATAGCTCAGGTGAGCTAAAAATGTTGTCAATTTAGCATTTTAAATTGTTCAAGGTTTAGGACACTTATAACAATTGGATATGGTGTCCGAATATTTAGAGTAATTTCGGTACTATATTTATATTTCTTCACTTCATGAATGACCATCATACCTGTTTATCCTTGTATAATTTGGAAACTTTGCCAATATATTTCTTGTCGTCTGCTTCGTAATGGTAGAGCTGGCCGGACCAAACAGAACCAGCGTGGTGGAATTCAATGTCTTCCTTCCATTTACCAGCTTCAGCTGGGTGGCTGATTACACCTGTTTCGCTCAGAACCGGATACCTATAAATTTGATACAAAATGTCAAAGCAAAGGCACATATCGATGGCTCGGTACAAAAGTAGGCTGACTATATTTCGACGATATGTTTTTTTTCTCATATTGTGATGAGTAATAAGTATCCTGTTTATCCCTTAAAGGTTGGCTACTTGAATGTAAGTTAAAAATAGAAAAGACTAGAAAATATGTTCAACATGAATGCCCCCACTGTGGGCATTGGTGGTGAAAATTCATTATAAAATGCCTAAGTAAATTCTGCGGGAATGTAGGTCATGGTTAAGTGAAGCGCACAGGCTATAGTGGTTTCAAATAAGCATAATTAGGCGATAAATGTGTTCGAGTTTGACTGTATGTGTATTAGTAAATTCCACGGAATAAGTATAGTCATGGTCACATAATAAGGTGATTAAGGTGTGAACGTTTGGGACCCATAGCTATTATTGTTAGTGAGATTTAAACGCAGAAGGTGAACATTTGGTATAAGTTGACTATGTAAATTCTGTAAATAACATGTACCTAATCAGTTCCTTGGATGTGGTTGGGTTGGCCAATATCAACTTCAGCATTTCGCTTGGTTTTACAATTGAAAATGGAACGCCATCATCATCTTCCGTCTGCAAATATGTACATGTGCAAATATTTATGGTAATTACTGGGAACCATGATCAATTTGTATAAAGTTTAGAACATTTACAATGCTTGGTTATTGTATGTGTCCAACTATTTAGGGCAACAAGGGCATCGGAAACGACACTAATCCCCTCGCTGGCATGGCAGCCTTGATAATAAAACAAAAAGAAAATTAAATATTTTTTTTTTAAAGTCTAAGTCTAAGTCCGAAAGTGACCTTGACCTTGGTGAATCAATCTGCTCTTTATTGCTTGGTTATTGTATCTTTACAAATATTTAGGGTAATTGCACAACATAATACATTTGTTCAAGTTTTGGAATACAATGATTGGTTATAGTGTCGCAGTATTTAGGGCAATTACAGTACAAAATGTACTAGCACAATCCCATGCATTAATTAGACATTACCCTAAATATTCAGACACAAGTGGCTGAGCAAACAGTGTAGACAGACCTGAAGGAGCAGGCTGATCAGCTTCTACATTTTTATTGCCATTTTGGCTAAATGCTTCATTGGCCTCATTGCACAACATATATAATCAAGTTGATCAATGTTTATGACACTTAAAACAATTGGTAAATATATGCAGAAGCAAGCATAAAACTGATAACATAAGTAGGCTACGCTAAATATTTGGACACACATATCTTAGCAAACAGTATAGAGCCAGATCAGCCTTCTCCTGAAGGAGCAGTCTGATCAGGGTTAGCTGCATTGTGAGTCATATTGGCAGAATGCATTAGAGGCCTCACTGTGCAACATTATCAATATTCAATTGCCGGCCACAAATTGAGATATGTATATGTACAGTAAACAGTTTACCTGACAGAGTAGTTGTTCCCAACTAAGTACACCAAACGATTTCTTTTTCACCGTTTGAACAGAGGGCACATTTTCAATCCCGCATTCCTTCATCATGTATATGACAAATTTTAGGATTTCATCACTCTGAAAAGAAAATGAAATGCAGTACATGTATAATTATATAATTTTGATTCCCTATAAAATATGGAGGCCATACAGGTTTGGGTAAATCCTAGAAATCTATTGTTAAAAGATTTTTTTTTGCAGGCATGAAATAGTACTTTTTCATTATTATTTCCAGGATTTGTGAAGAAGAAAAAAATCATACTTCTACAGGACTATCTGCCACTCTCTGATGGCTATTTTTACTATATTTATGGCAGCCATCTTGAAAATATGCAAATTAGATGCATTCCGCCAGTAGCAACGCGAAAATTACGTCACTTGTTGCCGATAAAATAACGAGGCTGTGTATGGTTGCTAGGGGTGTCTCGCGACAGGGCGCGTTGGGAAAATAGAGCTGCGGTTTGTTGATAAACAAAATGATGATACTTTTATTGCCTACAAACTCAATATTGTACAAAAATATATGCCAACACATCTGAACTATGTCTAAATTGATACTTAATTGATTTATACATGTGAAAACCTAGTAGAAGACCATATTCTCCCAAGTTGCGCACAGTGCAGCTTTAAACTTACAATTACATGTGTAGCTGAATTCTTGAAGATGTACAAGAGCATCTCCAATTTTGAAGTGAATGGCGCAAACTGGCCAGGAGCATCACTATCGATGTCTGAAGCTGTATCACTTCCATCATCAATCTGTAAATATATTGTTAAAGTGAGACGTGTACATCTCAACCGATACATGATAATCCACACTGGTGAAAGCCTGCATGAATATAGTATTCTAATGCATGTAAAGCGAATCCCGGTGTTCTGATCTATCTATCTATCTATCTATACATACTGCTACACCCCCTTGCGAGGATTATGAGCAGGGCGATACTTTCATGTGGGAGGAACCGGAGTACCCGGAGGAAACCCACTTGTCCAGTCTGGCGACCACCATACCATCCCACTTGCATGCATTGGTGAGAAGCGCTCTCGTTACCAATTGCGCTAACTGGACAACCAGAGACGTCACGTCATTAATTGTGACATGAGTCATGGATTTGGAAATAAAATCACGCCAAAACAGGTGATCATCGTATTTTTGCACAACAGAACTAGTCAATACTACGCCGAAGATTGGTCATCCTACTCTATCAGTGAACGTCATGTTCACTCCAAGTTAACAATTATAAAGGGGTCAAGTTTAGTTTAAAATTACCTGTACCTGAAACGCAGAGTTTCCCTCTAATTCTTCTGAGTTCCGCTCTAATTCTTCCGCATGTGTGGTATTATTCCAAGATCCACTAGCACTTGATCCTTGCGATGATATCTCGAATATATCCGGTGTGTCACTGTCACTGTCACTTTCTTCTCCCTCCACATCGCTCATACAGTTATTGGGTATATTTGAATTGTCTATTACTAAATGACGATGCTGTGTGTGTGATGTTTCCTTTACGTGTCTATTTAAATTAAACTTTTTCCAAGTTGAATATTGGCAACTGCCGCATTTATACTGTTTGACATCTCCTGGATCACCTGTCAGTCTTGAAGTTGAGGACGTGAGCGAAGACATGTTTAACCGCGTTTAAAGATCAGTATTACATGTTAAAACTGTATCATAACGGACGAACAACAGAAAGTTACGTATTATTCAACATATCCTTCATGAAAATTAATCACTTACGGTCAAAGATAAATCAAAGGTAAATCAAAGGTAAATTTGTTTGTTTTCTTCCAAATGACACTTCCTGGTGTGTATCGAAAGGGAGGCAACGCGGACTCGCTGTCATTACCGATTATTTTTGTTTAAATACTTCTTATAATTTCATTGACAATGGTGTACATATAAATGACAAACTATAAAACTGTGTAGGAACCCGTGAAACTTAATAAATATTTACCATTTTATTGAAAAATATATCCGGCGTTGATAACATTATACCCCTTCGAACCCCACACCTCGGTGACGTTTGACTCGCGCGCGCGTTCTATTTATCAGCAGACTGCACTTTTGACAGCTGAGCGGGAACAACAGAGGAAACGACCAATTATCCAATATTATGGCTACATTGGAAGCCTTCCAGGTAATATTTTGAATCCAAATGGTTTATATTTACACATTGCTTGTTCGAACTTGTATTTCTTCAATTGAAATCGGGTTACAAACCTCATTTCAGAATTTAATCAGTCCACCAAAACAGACGCCCCCTGGTAAAAACGGACCCACAACTGACATTGACATGAATCAGTGAATCATGATTGAGTCGCCATTGATAGAATAGGGTGTTGAAGGTAGGGAGGGGGGATAATATTTGTTAAATATTCCCGGG
>JBEVXV010000982.1:0-4193 GCA_040505915.1 Sedimenticola sp.
AGCAGCTCGTTAGCAGCATATGCACTTTGCTTCGTTCGAACCAACCAATCCCACACTGGATTGCCCATCGGATCTGGATTGCTAACACCACAACGAGGTGCCCGCCACTCTAGAAAGAGTTCGCAACTGAACATAGGTTCAATCTTTTCTGAATCAAGCTGATTCACACTCGCTCCTCTCGAGTCGCCTAACGTTGCCTTCAGCGGAGCAGGCGCGTTAGCGACTGCGTCCAATGGAAAGCCTGGTTAGGTACATTATTAATTTGAAATACCTATACTGAAAACTGAAAATTGGGGTCAGAGTAAAATTTCACTCACCAGGTGTGAGATTTGCAATTCATTAATAATTTTACTCTGACCCCCATTTACGGTTTTAGTTATTCTATTTAGTTTGGTCCCAATTTTTCCAAGTTATTATCGTACATGGCCACCAACAATAGCTCGCTGTTGTGGTCCACACGAAACTGTCCGTAGCGCGCCAGATCATAGTATTTTCCATGGCCTTCCTGGAAAAAAAAGGCATTGGTGGCAAACTTCACCGTACCGTTGCGCACCCGGTAACGCATGAGAATTTCATCTTCTGACAGGATCTGATCCTTGTAGAGATGCTTGAAATAACCAATATTGCGTTCATCGAGTCTGACCACAACATAGCCGTCTGACGCAGCCACATTATGGCGCCAACGTTTGTATTCTTTTGTCTTGGGTAAGGCATTATTCACTTCATTGGCTAGACGAAAACGCAGGGCCATGTAGTCACCCTGCATCAGAGAACGCGGATCCACGGGTGCGAGATCAAGATAGACAATCCTGCCCTCGGCCAAGTGTTTCTCCTTACCGGCGATAGACCAGTTCACGAGACTCAGGATGATCACCAAAGACACCAGGGCAATTTTGTTAAACATCCTTTATCTCCTTTTCTCCGGACATCATACGCAACATCAGCCAGCGACCGGCGAGCAAAACCAGACCGACAAGGAGCAAGGTCTGGGCCTTGGCCAGCAAGGTTGCATCAAGCAGGTAATAATAGGAAGAGATATAAAAAAGCAGCGACGCAACACCTAAACCCAGAAGTACACGATTACCGCCCGCGAAACCCAACAACATGATCACCATACCAACAGTAATACCCTGTGCCTCCATGGACACGGCACATAAGACCAATGCACCCAGTAAAGCCGTGATCGCCAGACGTCCGGTAAGGGCCTGACCATGACGCTGCAATAACTGCCAGACTACGTAAAGCATAACCGCACCCGCAGCCACTTCACCCATCCAGGGCAGGTTCCATAACTCGGACTGATTTTGGGTCGACCGTAAACCCCAGATTCCGTGACCAAACAGCGCCGGACCCTTTGGCGGAATCAGAGCCACCACTAGGCCGTAACCGATGGCTCGTATTTTTCTCATGTGTTGTGGATAACGGAATTCGTTGAGCCAGATAGAGGCCGCGAGAAACATGACCACACCACTAAAGACATAAGGCGCACCTATGGAAGTAAGGGCCATGGAAAAGGCGATTGCCGAAAAGAAAGAAGAAAAGACACGATGGATGAAATTAGGCATGACTACGGCCAGGGGTGCCTGCAGCAGAGCCACCAGCGTCCAACCCATTACATTGTTAGCTTTCGTTATATCGAAAATGGCCCAGACGACTAAAGCCTGCCCCGCCAGACTCACGGCCAGGGCCAGGTGCTCAAAGAAATCATTCCTTGGTATGCGCAATAGGGTATAGGCACCAGCGATCATCACGCCGCCGGTGATAAAAGATGCAAAGCTGCTTTCGATAATAAATTGATAACCCCTGCCGATAAATCCGAGCAGGAACAGCGCGGCAAGCCAACCGGAAAAAGCCAGCATCACCTTCACATACCAGGGTGATTCCAGCTTCGTTGTTTTGGGCGCCGGTTCCTGAACCAGGCCAGCCTGATGCAACACCGCCCATATACATTCGTTTTGTCGGTTCATGATTGCAACCCCCGATGAACCTTTCTCAACCAAACAGCCGTACCCGTAGCCAGACCAATGACCAACAGAGCGAGAAGCAGGAAACTAATCGGGGACCAATCTTTCAACATATGATCGGTCAGCAGCATTACCAACACCACGATACCGGACAAGCAGCCACCGGCAAGCATGAAGAGATCAGGCCTTATCTTTCGATAAATGAAATACAGTACCGCCATCCAGATCGCCCACACCACTCCGGGGTAAAAATTGCCCTCCCCACGCTCGAATATGGTATGCAACACCAGCCAGGTCATGGGCACGCCACTGCCCCCCGCCAGGATGCGAATGGCCCAGGGTTTCGATAACCAACGCCAAGTTTCCGCCAAAAACTCCCAGACGATCAGGGCAAGGGTATTAAAGCAAAAGACCACCCATAACATGCCCGTGTCCGGGGCAAGCATAAGCCAGAATACGCTCCGGAAGGCCTGGTGATATAGCACAATGGAGAGATTGATAAGCACCACCCAGACAATCCAGATCGCGGGGAAGCGCCCAATGAGTGCCCAGGGCAACATCAACAAGGCCCAGTTAAAAAACAGCTGCCAGGGATCAGCGCCGGTCTGATAAGTCTGACCGTATAGGGCCAGCAGAACACCCAGAAAGATCGTCGCCACGAGCAGCGATACTTTGCCCACGACCTTGTGCTCACCCAGTTTCCAGTAAGCGACAATAGCCAGGACAATAAACACCTCCACCATGCCGAACTTGGCAAAACGCCCAATATCGTTCCAGTTATAGGCTACAAAAAACATGGCAGAAAAGGACAGAGACAGGCCACCTAGCCAAAGCAGGAGATGATCGATAAAGGTACGCCAGGCATTGTCATCGGGGGTGACCTTCGCTGCGGTCAGGGCGTCGCCAATCTTCTCCGTCGATATGGCTCCCTGCTCGACAAGCTTAATGATCTGGTTGCGGGGTGAAATCATAGTTTGGTTTTCGACTACAGATTATCCCTATTCATTACATGCGCCTAACGCTAAACTTCACCCGATGCGCAAGGATCGGTAGCGACTAAAGCAGTCGGGTGCAGGTTATTGTTAGTTGTTGATTTTTTCATTAGCAAGACCCATGAATTCTTGTATTTGTTTTTCGCAATTGAACCATTCTTTTGGTATCACCTCAAAAGTAACATCATTATGATAAAGTAGGACAACATCTTTATCATCTTTTTATTCATCTGAAGTTGCCTTCAGCAGAACAGGCGAATCAACGACTGTATCCACTGTAAGGCCTGGTTAGGGCAGGCACACATAAGGATTTTCACAATGCAACCTACACCAATGGCACCACATCTCACTTACAGCAATTAAAGATGCAGCGATAATAATCAGTGTGATTAAAATAACATAAAGAGGATAGCCTCTTTGCTCATGAGCAACCCATATATGAGAGCACGCTCCGCACTTAGTTAGATGCCTTGTATATGGTAATGGCACACTAAGCATAAATAACACCAATAGTGCAGTTTTCCATGGCAAATTTATTGTCTTTATATCTCCTGAATCACAGCTTGGACAAGTAAATTGATCTGGTTTTAATTCATCTGTACTTAGCTCAGATTCATACTCTCCAGCACTGATATTGTTAACTATGGTTTGCGCTGATTCAAAGTACGAACTTGGAACTTGCACTCTTACACCCCCCAAGGCTACAGAGCGCGACCACATAGCCCATACATGATGTTCAAATGCCACAAATGCGGGGATACCCTCATGTTCTAATCTGCATCGTACTATATGGGCTTCAATTCCAGTTGTGTGTGTGGATACCGTCCTGATCATTCCATTTTTGCCCTAACAGTTTATTCATAGGATTCCATCCGATATGACATTTCTGCTGATCATGCCATAAGTAATCTTTGAATCAAGAATTCAAAATTCATAGTAACAATAACTTAACTCCATTTATGTGATAACGCAACTGCACGATAATAGGATTGTAAAAATCGGGGTCAGAGTAAAATCTCACTCACAAGGGGTGAGATTGGCTATTCATTAATAATTTTACTCTGACCCCAATTTAACTTAACAATTTACGAATTTACGTGTGTGTGCGTTTAGAATGGCTGATCCCATACACCCTTTTCAGTATAGCTTTTGATCTTCTCTGCAAACTGCTTAATATAGCGCTCGGCCATAAAATCGGGGTCGTAGTGTTTACGCCGATAGGCGGCACCTTGCACGT
>JBEVXV010000983.1:0-1395 GCA_040505915.1 Sedimenticola sp.
AAGCAAAATTACTGGAGAGCATACGGTTGGTTTTCTCAGAGCCGGTTCCACATAATAATGCTGTGGACAGGCTGGATTCTCAGCCAATTGTGAGCTGGTTGCTCGGGGGTTAGTTCAACTCAAGGGACGTGTGGGGCCTGGAAAATGGTTCAGAAATTGGCATTGGTGTCAGTGGCGCCTTGTGGTTACCATAGTCACGTATTGAAACCTGACATTTTTCACAACTTTGAACATGGGAGAAGATATCCTTGTATGAATTTGGCCAAAAGTATCGAAACCTAATTGAGGCATACGTCTTATCAAAACCCCTATGACCGCCACCAGCTTGACAGTCATGAAACGATAGAATAACATCCTCTCTAAGCGTCCTAGGAACAGCCAACTGTCGCACCTGCCTGGCTGGTCGTGGTACCCCACGTGACCGAACTGAGAAAATATGGTAAAGTACACCATCCAAAATGACATACTGAGAAGATTCAGAAACAAGGCGCTTTTGTTCGTTCTTATCATCGGGCAACCTCGAGTAAACCATATATTCTAACAATGGCTTGAAGTCAGGACAGTCCCACTGCATTTTTATGAGATCTGCCGTGCGTTGCGTGTCAACATCTGGAGTCTTATGCTGGTCGTCAGCCTGATCCTCATCCGGACCTGGAACTTCCTGTACCGCAGCCAATAGGGTACCAGCCGTGTCATTTGATTCATGTTCAAAGTCTACTTGGCACCATTCATGCGGTTCATGTATTATCTGCTCTGCAACCGAGCTAACGGAAGAAAGGTTTGACAGCGGTGTGCAGTGTGACGGGTCCTGTGGATATGGCCTACGGGAGAGGGCATCCGCATTTTGATTCCTCACCCCTGCTTTGTGAATAATTGAAAAATTGTAACCTTGTAGTTTCAGAGACCATCTCGCTAAACGACCACTCTCTCCTTTAATTTTCTTAAGCCATTGTAAGGCGATGTGATCGGTGTAGACTGTGAAATGATTATTCGCTAAATACGGGTGGAACGCTTTGATCGCTTCTACGAGTGCCAAACCTTCCCGTTCTGTAACATCCCAATTAACTTCAGTACCTCGCAGAGACCTGCCACCATAGGAAATGAGCGTTTCCAAACCATCTTCGGCTACTTGACCGAGAACATAGCCAATTGCAGTGCCTGAAGCGTCGGTCGATACAATAAACTCTCTGTGCATGTCGGGAAAACCCAGAATCGGGGGAGAAGTCAGTTTCTGCTTCAGCGTCTGGAATGCAGCGTCGCAGTCTGCTGTCCAAGTGAATTTTTCGTTTTTGCACAGCAGTTTGTTTAAGGGACTTGTAATTTTGGAGTAATCTTTGACAAAACGACGATAGTAATTAGCAAGACCTAAGAACTGACGAACTTGTTTCGCAGACC
>JBEVXV010000984.1:0-8727 GCA_040505915.1 Sedimenticola sp.
TTGAAATTTATGGGATGGATGACTACATAATGCAAAACTGCAAATCGGTTTGTGATCTGGGTCGTCTAAATGGGTGGCGGTCTTCGGGTCGGAGTAACTTTTTTATTAATCTTAGAACATATAGTTTGTCAGTCACTATTTGGTGCGGATGATGATGGTTCCCACTGTGATAAGTGTCCCCATTAGATTAAACTTTTTAAAGTGCAATTTAAAAAATATGGAAAATGAGGTAAAATGGTTAAAATAAAGAAGGAAACTCAATGCGCCCGTGTAACCTACATAAAGCGAAATCTCCACACAATTTTATAGCAAAACTATATGTTAGTGATGTTAAATTATGTAGACAGACTTGTCAATTCAAGGGAGAAAACTGCAACATTGTAAATTTGTCTTTTTTTTACATAGTTATCGTCCATTGTGGTCTTGACAGGTTATCTAACTTGACGTATTTTTAATCAACTGCTAAAGTTTATATTAGTCTGTTGGAAACACTGTTAATACATTATAAATTTGTAACATTTGTTGAATATAGATCTAACGTTCGCATGCTGATTTGATGAGAAATACAGAAACAGTTGCTTAGTAAGTTTAATACTATAAAGTACTTCATGGAATTTTCTATAACCCAACGACGAGAATAATTTAGTCATCGTTATGAACTAATTTTTTGTTCGGCAAATCATACTTACCTGGTACAGGAGATACCGCGATACTTTGTGTCAGGTTTTTCCAACGCCACTCTCTCGCGCGAGGCATCTCGCGTGTTATCTGTTTCTGCGACCCTCGGGAATTACCCCCGGGGTTTCAGTATGTTTGTTACCAGGAGGCTTCCTGCCATCACACCAGCTATGATAGACCGTGAGAAGATGACGAGGACTGTTGGAGTGACTTGTTTGGATCGGGGATTTCCGCAGACGACAGACATTCTGGAGATACTGAGGAAAAGAGGCATACCGCCAGGTGAGATTGTTTCCGTATTTAAAACATCGGCCAGGGAGGGTTCCTTCCATGTGACTTTTAAAACATTGGAAACTGCCACTAATTTTTCACAAAATGGCATTGTCACTAATGAACGGTACAGGTTTCAGCTGTCGTCCCTTGGGAAACAGATCGTCCAGCTACGTGTGCACTGGCTCCCCGATTTTGTGGAAAGTAGCGTGCTATATACCATTTTTGGGCGGTATGGCACAGTTTCGGATGTCACCAGAGAGTCGAGTGAGTTTAAAGGGGCAACCTTCACTACAGGTATTAGAAGAGTTACCATGGAACTTGATGAGTGTATGAGGAAAGTCATCCCGCATATGCTAGACTTTGCCTGTGGCCAGAAGGCCCTAGTGACCATGTATGGGAGGCCACCTCTTTGCCTAAGGTGCAAAGAGGTTGGTCATGTACGCAAATCTTGCCCAAACACACCGGAGAGATACCCACAGTTTCGTGTGCCGGAGGTAGTCGCAGGTGAGGATCGGGGCGATGACACCGCCTCTGTCCCCTCCTCGGCTCCCGCCCCGGGCTTTTCTTCCCGCTCGTCCTCCATGACAGGTACGGTGCCAGCTCGTGCCCCAGAGCCCGCCGCAGCTGACCCGCCGTTGCCACCTCCGCCATCGGTTTCGCCACCTTCGCCGCCTTCGGCGATTTCGCCGCCTTCGCCGCCTTCGTCGCCTTCGCCGGCTTCGCGAGTGCTTTCGTTGCCACTTCCTCCGCCACCTCCGTCCTCGGTGCAGCAGTCTCCCGATGATGATGAAATGCAACCGGATGAAAACACTGTCACCCACGGTAAGAAGAGGGGTCATGACCCAGACCTGATAACACCCAACCGGTATACCAAGAAAGTGCCATTACAGGCCTCCCAGGAGCTGGAAACGTCCAACATGTTTGCCGCCCTATTTCCGTCAGAGGCCAATATGGACTCGGACGGAGACGGGGATGCCCTCGTGATTGACCTTTCAGAGTAGACTATTATGAAACATGTCTCTGACACCTGACCCAGAACTTCTTATGGACTTTCTAAAGAACAATGATTTCATGACATCTTTCCCCGGTAGGCAAACGAACACGGCATTCTTTATGGACTATGAGACTGAACACTGTTTTCACTAATTTTCAACCCCCATGGGTGTATATATATATTTGTATTAATTTGGTTTTATTGTATATTGTAGGATTTATATTTAATAAGTCGTACATACGTGCTGGTCAAAATAGTATCATCATTGTAGTAATTATCTCCCCTGAAAGTATCAGAGAACTTCGCCTTTAAATAATTTTCCATACTCCCAGGTATATGATAATTATTTTCTTTCCTTTCCAACATTAACATGGATTTAGATATTCGAAGTATTAATATACATGGATTTAACTCCATAGTTAAACAAAATTATATTAAAAAATATGCAGTAGAAAATGGGGTTGATATTTTGTTAGTTCAAGAAACATATATACATAATTATGTCGTAAGTAAACAGATTGAGAAGTTTTTAAATATTGAACATTGTTGCGTCTGGAGCTATAGTAACCATACAAGTTCCTGTGGAGTTGCCATCATGATCTTTAATAAAAATATATCCATAAACAGGTTTCAGACTGACTATGAAGGTAGGCTAGCATATTTAGATTTCTCGTACAGAGCCTTTAATAATTATAGGATAGTAAATATATATGCCCCTACACTACCTGTTGACAGGAATGAATTTTTTAAAACTTTGAATCCGCATTTGACATGTGCAAACAATTTAATTTTAGGGGGCGACTTTAATTTTGTAATAGATACAAGTTTAGATAAAATTGGTGGTAATAATGCCAGGGGTACAAGTGGATCGAAAATATTAACAGACATGTTACATACATACTCATTAATAGACGGATATCGTTATTTATATCCGAATAAAAAATCTGTTACGTGGGTCAATCAACAAACAACTACAGTTATAGGCACACGGATAGATAGATTTTATATTTCTGGACATTTAAAGCAATCACTAACTTCTTTTGTTGTCGATCCTTGTCCTTATTCAGATCATGATTTCATAGCTATAAAACTTGATGACCAGTCTGGGATTTCCTATGGAAAGTCATACTGGAAGTTTAATGACACCTTACTTGATGACCAACATTTTATAAATTTATTTAAATACTTTTGGCAGATTATTTCGGAGACTGAAAATTACACTTTTGACTGGTGGGAAGATATGAAATCTAAAATAAAATTATTTTGTCAAGACTATAGTAAATCAAAAAATAAACGTTTATATGGTGAATTGAAAGCTTTAGTTCATGCATACAGGTCAACATTACTTAAAGATGCTTCTAACATTGAAAAGCTAAGAGAATTAAAACAAAAAATAAAAACGTTAGAAGACAATTTATATAGAGGCTCTATAGTTAGAAGTAAAGCAAATATTTTAGAGTCAAATGAAAATCCCACCGGATATTTTTTTCAGCTAGAAAATAAACATGCAATAAATAAGACTATTACTACTATAAATGAAAAGGGCACTGTTTATAGTACTTCTCTTGATATATTAGAAGCTTTCAGAACATTTTATCAAACTTTATACAATGAAGAGCCAGTGCAGAAAGAAATAAATTACACTTTTCTGGGTGATCTGCCACAAGTTTCCAATCTTGATAATGTATCCCTTACTGGAAGAATAACAAAGGAAGAAATATCGTGTGCCTTGAAACTGATGCAATCAGGTAAGTCCCCAGGGAATGATGGCATAACTTCCTCTTTCTATTTGACATTCTTTGATATATTTGGTGACATTTTAGAAACTATATTTAATTTATCATATACAACAGGCATGTTATCCCCATCACAGCGTAGTTCATATATCACACTGTTATGCAAAGATAGCTCCAGAGCAGATGACATGAAATGTTATAGGCCAATTTCTCTTCTCAATACTGATTATAAAATTTTGTCAAAGGTTGTCTCCCTTCGTTTAGGTAAAGTTTTACCATCTGTAATTGGAATTGATCAAACATGTTCTGTAAAAGGGAGATCAATATTTGATAATGTGCATTTACTGCGAAACATCACTGATTATGTGGAACAAAAAGATTTATCTGCTGCTTTTATTTGCCTTGACCAGGAGAAAGCTTTTGATAGAGTATCCTGGTCATACATGTATGACACCTTATATGCATTCGGTTTTGATGAATCCTTTATTTCATTGATTAAGCTTCTATATAATGATGTGTCCTCTTCTGTAATTGTCAACCACCATGTTTCCTCCGTATTTCCTGTTCGCCGAGGTGTGCGCCAGGGCTGTTCTCTGTCGCCGCTTCTGTATGTACTTTGTATAGAGCCTTTCGTGCTGAAAATAAACAATGATGAAGATATTAAAGGGATAAAAATACCAGGGAAAAAGGGTGATATTAAAATATCCGCATATGCAGATGACAGCACGGGTGTTTTAACTTCAGATAAATCTATTCATAAATATCTTTATTGGGCAAGAGAATTTGGGAGAATATCGGGGTCAAAAATTAACTATAATAAATCAAAGGGTATGTTTTTAGGGAAGTGGAAAACACGTTCAGATCACCCTTTTGGAATTAGTTGGGCCGAAAATCACAAAATTTTGGGGTATAAAATGGGGTCAAATCTGTCTGACGATGATATATTTTCCAATTTGCTGAAAAGATTTACTGACACACTTAGTCTGTGGAAAATGAGACGGCTCTCACTTAAAGGCAAATCAACAATTTTAAACTCTCTTTGCCTGAGTAAAATATTATATTATATTACAGCACGAAACGTTCCGAATCATTATATTACACTTTTTCAGCGTTCATGTTTTAGACATTTGTGGAATTCAACCTCCGAGCCTGTAGCAAGGAACACTTTATACTTACCATTCCTAAAAGGAGGTTTGAATATTCCAAACATTGCATTAAAGTGCGATTCAATATATGTTCATCATGTACAGAAATTATTATCTGAATATGATGCTACATGGACATATTTTGCCAAATATTGGATTGGCTTGTCTTTGCGACAATACAACCCGAATTTAGCCAGCAATACAACGCCTCATAGTTTAACAATGCCCCATTTCTATTCACGTTGTCTGTCGTCCTTTAAACGTTTTGCTTCTTTGACCTCTCCCATCCATGCTGCAACCATGTGTAGTACGAAGTTTATTTATAACACTTTTCTTGATGGTGTATGTAAGCAACCTAAAATAGAGAGAATACATCCTAACATTGATTATATTTCAATATGGCAGAATATATTTCATACATGTATATCTCCAGAATCTCGTGACGTCATGTGGAGAATAGCACATGAAGTGTTGTATGTGAATTATTTTCTTTATATCAGACATATTAGTGAGGATAAATCTTGTCCATTATGCGGAAATATCGAAACCATCACACATTTATTTTTGGAATGTAGAGTTGTCGCTCCTTTTAACAGGTTGCTTTTGTACCTTCTTAGGAAAATTAGTCTGAACAAAATTAAATTTACAGAATCAGTGTTCAGATTTAATATATTGCCACAATTAGAATGCAAAGTTAAATACATAGCTTTAGTTTTGCTTTCGGAATCGAAATATGTCATTTGGTACAGCAGAAATTTAAAGAGACACGAACTTAAAGATACATCATCATCTGTCATGGCGTCGCATTTTCTAAACAGGCTTAAACTACGTATTCTCGTTGATTTTGCTAGAATGCATCCTGATAGATTTTCATTTATATGGTTAAACTCAGATGTATTTTGTAAGCTTGTAGATAACAAAATTGTATTTTTACCAGATATTGAGGTGGATTCATATTTCTCTAATTAGATGCACTTACCTCATAATTTATACTTACGTATGTCTTAATGTTCGAATAAAACTGCTTGGTCTCTGGAAGACGTTGAGGGGTGGGCTTTCTGGCTCTATCACTCGGGTTTTCGGAGATCTAGTCGGCAATAGGGACTGCGATGACAGATTGTTGACATTGAGCTTGTGTTTACTTTAATTTAGCTGATTACTTCCCTTACTAAATAATATATCCTTTTGCTTTTCCTGATATTTATGTAGGCTACAGGTTGTGTTTTCGCGGGGGCTGAAAGTGGTAACTATTTAGTTACTCGTTTTTGGCTTCCAAGATCACACGTCCTGAGCGCCAAATCAGTGTGTCTAGAATGCGATATAACTCGGAGGGATGGTGTATGAGCGACTTTTTGTTTTTCATCTCTGCACACGTTTCCCAAGGTTATATAAATATAATAAAATAAGTTACTTCCCTTGAAAATATTATTAACATTTGCAATAGGCATATTTCTTTTGAATGTGAGCGTTCGGTGGTTGGGCGGGTGACTGAGAGCAGTCATTGTTTCGTGACATGCTCTCTGTCACCCCGCGGAACCGCTGTTTGACCACATTTACAATATACTTATACTATGTTTCTCTTTTCAGATGTATTATGGTTATACGTTCATTCGGGACAAATATGGGAAAGAAGAATGCAGATTTCGATTGTATTATAAACAATAACAATGTTTGTACCTCGTCATATATCATTCTTCATTATGACAGTACATTAACGTATATTACGAATTTGTCCGTTTCCAGTAGATGCGGCTCCCGTTACACAGAGGCTATTCAACCCGAGGCATCGTCTCTGGGATACGGGACCCGTCGCTATTGGACACATACACTAACCTGCCACTGGCCCGCCGATATCGCATGAGAGTTGTCCCTTTGGCCCCAACATGGTTGTGTGAGTGTGGCGCATGAGACTCGTCCCAGGACGACTCTCGTGCGCTATACTCGCATAATTATGTGGGTATGTGTCTTTATCATCTGTGACGAGTGTACATCATTGTATGTACGAATACCTCCGAGTACTAAGTTTTTACTTAAATTAGGTTTCATTGATTAGTGCATAAATATTTAAAATATTCTAATTGTTCTACACTGTTTCCTGGTTCTACACTGTGATTTCTGCACTGGTACATCAGTAACATTAGAATAGTTTATGGTCTATACCAATATATGTTATATAATTACGCTACACTTTTAGGTTAGGGTGACCTGGTTCTACCCAGAGGTCGGCCATTGTAAGACTACATATCAGTCGTGGCGGGCCTGTACTTTTTTGTTGCATGTCCTTTCATTCAGTTGCTTGTAAGCAGGTAAACTCTGCGTGGTAACTGCCCCTAGGCATTTTTATAAACTGTGACCCCGTAATATCTGTACTCGGAGATTTCGGCCGGTTGGGCTCCTTACACCCCCCGGTTTTAATTGTACATGTTTAACCAAATAAACTTATGAAAAACAAAAAAGTTCTCCCAGGAAGAGGCCCTTCCATTGCACTTCGGTTGGGTTGACGCCTGCGATTACCCCAAATGTGGGTAACTCGGGTACGTAATTTTTTAGTGTGGGGGACTGCGTTCGCGCTATCCCCTGAAAAAAAATCATAAAGAAAGCAAGGAATAAAAAACAAGAACATCGTAGTCGAAAATTTCGAAATGACTGGCTGTACCAGATGTATCCTGGTAAATAAGATTTCTTTGTATAGAAACCGTCTATATTTTATTGAGTTTATGAGTTTAACTATAATTCCAAAAATATGCAGCCGTAGACAGTCCATTAAACAATTAAAGGGGGGTAAATTGCGAGTTATTATTTTACAGTGGTCAGATTTTCAAGGGTAAGTTCTGGTGATATTACATGCATTTTGCAAATAGCTATACTACCACACCACAATACTAACCGGGGAAAACGACCGCGGGGAATCATTCCACAATATATTTGGACCCGAGGGTTTTGGTCATTTTGTCATGGGGGTCGACAGATCTAACTATATATGCCGTATATACTCCGCACAGTAACTTAGTATACATAAAGATATAACTTGATTTGATGAGATATACAGTGTTGCTAAGCAATTGTATATTTAATACTATAAAGTATTAAAGAAACCGTCTATATTCTATTGATTTTATGAGTTTAATTATAATTCCAAAAATTTGCAGCTGTAAGACAGTCCATTAAACAATTAAAGGGGGCTAAATTGCTTGCCTGGCTATTATGAGACTACTTCCTACCGCTTCCTACCGCTTGAGTTTTGTCTATTACCCGCCGGTTGGTATTTTTTTTGCTGTCTGATTCCCCGCGGGTTCCCGCCGTCCCCAGGCGCGGGAAACATTGATAGGTGCATAATTCTTACCATGTATACGTTAGCTGTCAAACACGTTCTTTTAGACGTTTGTGATGTTGAGAAGCAGTAAGTTGGTATTCACAGGCGTCTGAGAGAGAAAAATGTATTCGTATATAGATCTGCACCAGGTAAACCAGTCCTTGGATGGAGTACTGTCTATTTATACAAACAAACAAACACACTGGTGTAGTACCTATCAATGTCTTCCCCATGGTGGGGGGTGGGGGGCGGGGGCAACCCCAGGAAAATTAGCCAAATTGTAAAAGTGACTGTCTAATTCCCGAGAGGCGGAAAATTTATGTTGGCGGTACGTCGTTAGATTTTTTTTTCTCTTAATACTATAGCAACAAGAGGCGCATCGTTAACACTACGCTAATCCCCTCGCCGGGCCTCGATAGTAAGTCCGATCCGTGACCTTGGGCGTAGGAACCCCGGTACACATGTGACACTCCATTATATTCAGGTATACACTATTGCCAAGTATTATTGAAATCCATCAAGCGGTTCCAAAGAAATCGAGTTAAACGTATTTGCTAAACGCAAATGCTAAACGTAAACACTAACAGT
>JBEVXV010000985.1:0-8242 GCA_040505915.1 Sedimenticola sp.
TTGAATGGGGTTAAGACACAATGACTATATACAGACCCGGTCAACTCCACTAATTCAATTGGAGAAATTCGCAATAAAATATATTTGGTGCTCTAAAACACACTTAGCCCAACTTTATTAAGTGGGTTATAAATTGATTAAATACAAATACCAGACAGGGTGAACCACATCGTTAATTTTACCGCCAACCAATTTTAAATTAACAGTAATATAAAAGTTTTACGAATATGTAGCTTTGTGATGTGAATAAATTTCACACGTTATGTATGTTATTGATATAATATGTATAGAATAAATATATATATTTGTGACAGTCTTTTCCACGATGTGTTTTACTCGTCATTTAGCAATACCCCTTACAGATATAAATAGTTAATTGCATTTTCGCTGACTATGATTAACGCCATGGCGTAGATATCTGAGCCGTCTCATCAGGATCTGCACTATTTGCAAGTATTTTTCCCTATCTAAGAAAACAAAATCACCAACTGTTTGAATGGACTGGTCTGAATTTGATTTTATGGTAAACTGATTGGTCTGAATGCGAGAATAATTATACAGCAGAATCGCCATTAATAGCCACCGCTGTCCAACTCTATATCACAATTTCAATTCTCCAATGTTCATTTTTGCAATAGGTGTCTAACCTCTTCATAACAGTCACCGCTCTTCAACAGCCAATTTCACACCACCTTCCTAATGTTATAGGGCGGAACAATTCTCCAAAGTCTCAATTTTTAAATAGGTCTAACCTCTCCACAATGGCCACCCCTCCACAACAGCCAATTAGTTCTTACATCCCCAATGCTATAGTGAGGTTCAATTCCCCAGCCTTAAAACGAATCTTTAGAAATTGTCAACGGGAGGTAAGTAAACAACCTATAGAAATCTCATTTGTATAGCGACATCGCGAAGGTCAGTCTCGCTGACTATGATTAACGGCATGGCGTAGATATCTGAGCCGTCTCATCAGGATCTGCACTATTTGCAAGTATTTTTCCCTATCTAAGAAAACAAAATCACCCACTGTTTGAATGGACTGGTCTGAATTTGATTTTATGGTAAACTGATTGGTCTGAATGCGAGAATAACTATACAGCAGAATCGCCATTAATAGCCACCGCTGTCCAACTCTACATCACAATTTCAATTCTCCAATGTTCATTTTTGCAATAGGTCTAACCTCTTCATAACAGTCACCGCTCTTCAACAGCCAATTTCACACCACCTTCCTAATGTTATAGGGCGGAACAATTCTCCAAAGTCTCAATTTTTAAATAGGTCTAACCTCTCCACAATGGCCACCCCTCCACAACAGCCAATTAGTTCTTACATCCCCAATGCTATAGTGAGGTTCAATTCCCCAGCCTTAAAACGAATCTTTAGAAATTGTCAACGGGAGGTAAGTAAACAACCTATAGAAATCTCATTTGTATAGCGACATCGCGAAGGTCAGTCTATAGAAATCATTCTACCTTACTTGCTTGTTTATTAGGAGTTCTGACGTCTATTGAAAATGGATTATATAGGATAGTACTGCCGGAGCCTTGGATACAGTACGGGTATAAAAGAACGAACATAAACGGCGTCGTTAGCCAGTATCACAACGGGTGACAAACTATTAAAAGTGCTTATACAAAACATTCATGCAAAGACATTCGACATCGACGCCGCCGGAAACATCTCACTGAGACTATAAAAAGAAGTTATATAAGGTTAGTACTTACCTTGTTGTATAGTGAATATTCATATCAAGTAGGTTTACACCTTTCTTGAGGTGCCGATCTCGTTAAAATTAATCTATAGCAATTGTCAACGTGAGGTAAGTAAACAACCTATAGAATCTCATTTGTATAGCGACATCGCGAAGGTCAGTCTGTAGAAAACATTCTACCTTACTTGATGTGCCGTTCCGAATCTCGTTAAATCGAATCTTTAGAAATTGTCAACGGGAGGTAAGTCAACAACCTATATAAATCTCATTCGTATAGCGACGCACGAAGACCAGTCTATATAAATTGTTCTACCTTACTCGCGGTGCCGTTGCTTGTTTACATAGTTTTGTTATCGCGACGTCAATTGAAAATGGATTCTATAGTAAAGCTCCGCCGGAGCCTCGTTTTCGATACGGTACAGGTATAAAAGAACGAACATAAACGGCGTCGTCAGCCAGTATCACAACTGGTGACAAACTATTAAAAGCGCTTATTCAAAGGTGCCATTTTATACAAAACATTTGAAAAGACATCCGACGTCGACGCCGACGGAAACATCTCACTGAGACGATAAAACGAAACTATATAAGGTTAGTACTTACCTTGTTGCATAGTGAATAAACCAAGTTCCATCTAACATAGGGATCGAGCTAATGTTTTCGCACGATGATTCTAAAAATTGTTGAAACACATGTTCAACATACCTTTTTTAGGGAAACAAAACTATCACACAGTTTTAGAGGCAAATCTGTAATTGTTCATAATTCCATAATATAGAAGAGAATTTACTACAACTCTGGTGTACATCAGTATACATGTACGTAGTTATAAAGTTACCGTTTCTTTAAATACGCGTCGAAATTCTATTCACATGGGCAAGGATTAATCCCTGTATAGAAATAGTATAATGCCTTTAGAATACCTGGTACTAATCAAACAAATGTTTAATTTCTAACGGTAATACCCGAAATATTAATATACCACAGATGTAAGACCAGTATAGTCAATGAAGGGTCTAGTGAATACAGCACATCTAAGTACTGGTCATCACCAACTCAGCGCTAATGGATGCTTTTTCCCGAAATTGACGTCAGAAGTTGGCGGAAATTTCAACGTTGTCTGATCGGGATACAATTTGGCACACTTATAGAGTTCGACACGAGTATCATTTTAGTCGTAATATTTTTTCCCTAAATGACGTCGAAAATTGGCGTCAATTCCAACCGCCTTATATATAATTCGTTTTCTTTGTAAGATATGGGCTATATGACTATACCATAGTCATCCTACCGTCAAAATCTTCATTTTTTTTCTCGTTCCGCTCGAGTGATTTTGCCTTATATCTCGTTAACGGAGCTTCCTATAGTATATTCGAAGGTACCTACGTAATTTGTGAGTCAAAATATTCATTTTTTTCGTTCCGCTCGAGTGATTTTGCCTTATATCTCGTTAACGGAGCGTTCTATCGTCTATTCGAAGGTACCTACGTGATCTATGAGTCAGTCAATTGTCTTATGGCTGGGGAATGGGCTCTGCCAAGTGTCTTATGGCGGGGGCATGGGCTATGCCAAGTGTCTTATGACTGGAGCATGGGCTCTGCCAAGTGTCTTATGGCGGAGGAATGTGCTCTGCCAAGTGTCTTGACCAATTAATTTGTATTTCCCATATATATTTTCCGATATAGTCATCATTATTTTTCATGATCATCGCCGACAATTTACTTTTCCTATCACCGGACTGTCTTCCTTCATCTTTCTTGCCGACGAGCGCGCCCGTGCGTGCCCGAGTTCACTACTAACTCTGTGCCATTCGCTGAGCATACGCCGGTAGAGACACATCGCCATTCACGTTCCTTACAGAACGTGTATTGGTTATATTTCCAGACGTCGCTAGCCGGGCACACTGAGGGCATGCTATAACCGAACCAATTATATCATATATAACCGACAACTGTCTTGGAACTGTCTTCACCGACGTACGAACCCGTGGGCCTGTGACATAAATATATCGAAATTGATCAATTACCACAATCTTGAAAAGTCAACTTCAAATGAGACAGCGAATTAAGGCACCTATGTATATACATGTGTAAACTACAGATGTTTTAGAAACTAACTTAGTAGTTAGTTTAACACCCTTTATTACAATATGTAACCATATTTATTACTATAGAAACAAATGTAATGGTTTACCAGTGTCGCTGGCGTACATCAAAGTACATATATGGCCGTAAAAGATTATAACTGGAACTCATGTTACTCTTTGTCATATTTTGATGGTTTATATTCCGTACGAAAGTTGCGCTCAACGACATCTTTTTTTATAATACGATAACAGTTGATCACACAAACAAAATAGCAGATGACGTAAGGGATAGGTTGTATATTTACATAGTACATATGAGACTATTCCAATAATTCTATGCATCTGATGTACGTGAATAAAACAACTGAGATAAAAAAATATATAATTACAAGTACTTTACCTTTGTTACTGTAGTTTGTTGATCGGTCCGTTTGTGAAATCGCAAACTGTTCACAATACTGTGTCCCCCAATGATAAACACTACAGTTGCCACGAAGGCGATGTTCGATAATACAGACCTGTTGAGATGTGCGAGGACATGTGGTTAATTTACATAACAATGCTGACAGTTTAATCAGTCATTTAGTGGTATTACCGTGTTTGCATACATTCTGTTCATTAATTTATACCTATATATATCTATAAAAGATAATTTTCTACGAAAATGTGACAATTTCCATAAACTACACAAGGGTATTTAGTATGTCATTCTGAGTAATACGCAAACAGAAATCGCACGATGCGTTGTAGAGTTATTCAACTTTCAATATTAATTTGTGTGTGACGGTGTTTATTAAAGGCATTGAGACACGTGTATGTAAACTTTACAAGTATACTCATGACGTCTCTCATGAGGTGTCAATCAGGAGGGTGAGTGGGGATTGTAGTAATTTTGACATATTTCATTAGTGACCATACACATTACACTATTGTGTGTAGAAAACAGATATATTAATATTTCTTCTTGGGTTGATATGTGACAGATTTGCCGCTGAGTGAGAGCTTGCGGATTACACTGTTTGAAAATTGTAGCTAATGTACCCAAGTTACATTGCTCGATATAATCATGGTTCATTTGACTGTCATGTTATTTCACGTCATTTCAGCAACATAACTCTAAACAGCTGGGTTGATCTGATGTAGGTTGCTCTAAAACATACGAGATCCCTTCAACCATCCCCTATTAAGGACTATAACCCGGTAAAATTCTCAGATACGCTTTGCAAATTTCTGGGGGCCAGACCGGGTGGGAACTTATATATCGTTCTTGTCCTGACCATTTGATTGACAGTTATAGAGGGTTTTGAATGATAGTGACCTATGATGTATTGCAATTTCCGACATTTTAGTAATGATTATTCTTTTGGAGGGAGTCTGTGATAATATCTAGGTAGGTGTGAGTCTCTCACCCTTGAGGAGTTTTTTTTTCCGACTTTAAGATGGCCGCCAGGATGACTTTCGAAACACGATACAACTTCTCAATCACTTGACTCAGACGCTCATCTTGGGTCTATACATAGGTTTTCGGGGGGCAGAGATTCAATTTGTGTCGTAAAATATATGTTTGGATGAAAACGCGTGTTTGGCAGCCGAAAATGCTAAAATTATTTAAATTAGGCTACATAAATTGAAGAGAAATTACGTATTAAACTGAAAATATCGAAACGATAGAGTCTAAATATTGTAATGTAGTGTTCGAAAACTGAAATGACCATGACAACTTTTGATGTACGAATGACAAAAACTGAAACGACAAGTACAAAAACTTAAACGGACCCTATGGGAAATTACGTGTAAACGGCCAAAATCTGAAACGGTTGTGTCGTAAATTGAAATGACTATAACAAATAGTGAAATACGAATAACGCAAACTGAAACGACAATAACATTTTGTTTGGTGCCGAGACATGATTCAGTAGCTGTATCACCACTGATTGGAAGGTCAACTGCAAATAGTGTAGAACCCATGAACAACTACATAGAAGATCGGATTGATGGCCCAATTATTTTATGTCATGTCTGTACTTCTGCTGTGGGATGTGACAATATAATAAAAAGTCAATGAAGGTTACTAATATATTTGTTACTTGTTATGGTCGTATGTAGCATTGTCCCTGATCAACGTAGTAGGTTACGTATGGGAAAATTATGTTCGCTATTCGGTCACAGATATTTATAGTATATATAATAGTGTTACGATGTCCTTGCCGTCTATAGAGTGTATATCCATTGATATAGCGTCTATGCAGAGACATATAATACAGTGTTGTACCTCAAAGTGACCGGTATATGTAATAGGTGCATGAATATATTATATTTTAAAATTGTTGACTCATAAACGGCTATGTGCCTTATTTTGTTATTTGCTGTATCGTGGTAGCCGCCCTTGAATCAAAATAAAACATCTATATTGAGGCGTGCATTGTACAACATATACCGGCAATTTACTGACTTAATGTCGCAGTCTCATTATTAGGCAGTATATAATGTTACATACCTACAAACTGTTTAAATACATGTGGATTTGAGTAGATTTGTGTGGAGTTGGGTATAGATGGGTAAATCGCGCTACCGGCGGAGAAATCAATAAAGATGTTCGCATGTGATCACGTTACCGCGATACGTAATAAGTCAATTTAAAAATAATTTGGGCTATCATAACGTATCCACGTGGAAAGGTTAGGGAATACCTCATCTTCCATAATTGGTTATATGGATTTCACTCAGTATTAGGGACGAGACCTGCATAGTTGACATTCATTTGAAGTAATTATAATAGTGCTGATTTATGATTATATATTTGCTCAGTAAGCGCCTGCGTTCCCTTTAAAAGGAACATACGTAAATACAACATGAAAAAAATAATTTTCAAATACGTGACCACCATCTCGATCCTTGACTGGTTGCAATTGATCAGGTGAATATAAGCACGTTTTTGTGTTGATCAAAACGTATGTATATGTATAGTGTTGTGGGTGTTTTGCTGAGTATACATAGCATAGATACATTGACTGAATGTGGTATTAAGTCCACTCAGCAACAATAATTATATGCAGACGTGTCGGCGGGGTCAAATCACGTACTTCACCATTATAGATGAAAATGTGACTATAGCTATGAGCATACAGTAGATCAATGCTGTATACTACTAGTTAGTAAAATATTTTGTCAGGGGATCATTATAATACTTGTATAATTTGGAGGTATCAAGCTGATAATTTATTAAGGAATGTTTTCTATATTATATTTATATTGTCTGTATATGTAGAGTCAACTGGTACACCGTCGTTAGACCTATACGATTAACTATTGACCATGATTTGAGCTTATCCGTTATATGTATTCTAACATGTCACTCTGATTCATATGCACATCCTCATAGTATTCATCAGCACAAATACCAGATGCCAACACGTCAATAACTGAGGGTTCATACTGGGTCCACGTCACCCGACCTGTCCGCACCCCTGTTTAGCATCATATGGATTCGGTTTCCAGAAGATTGTGTCAGTTGCTAGCTTATAACAAGCAGCCCGATATTTCGCATGTGGAATGCGAGGTAGTCGAGAGTTCTGACAGGGTGACATTCAGACAGTATCAGCTTTATATTTGACATCATAACGGAGTATATTCATCCGCACCCTGAACATGGCCTTTGATTATGTCTTACTACTAATGGCACTATTGAAACAATCTCTGATGCCAAGTATGAGCTCTTGAAGACTCACCGACACTACTGAACATGACCTTTGATTATGTCTTGCTACTAATGGCACTATTGAAACAGTCTCTGATGCCAAGCTGGAGCTCTTGAAAACTCACCGACACTTTTGTGATGTTAGTGTAGCTGCATAGTACACAATATGTGAAACTGACAGAGAGATTTGATACGGTATTTTGTTGTATCAACCAGGATACCCATTCCATACGGGAAGCAATGCTTTGATACACACTCAGACAGATCAACTGTGCTTATTACATACTCCTGTACGCCTTCACTGCCGGCCACGTTAGCTGTGGTTTATACCTCGAATATTCCTGTACAGTAGTGTATCCCGGTGCCCCGGCCTGATAGCGAAAAAACTATTTACCAGATTTGTAATATGAAATGTTTCGTGTTGTCATAAATTTCTAAATAAAACAAAAATGAAATATATATACGTTGTTTGTTGCTATTTATAATTTGGAATGCGGCGGCGGCGGGCGGCGGCGGGCGGCGGCGGCGGCCATAGGCGCCTGCCACCATCCATTATACGATTCCTTATGATTATTTCGCGATGTCAAAACTTTTGTAATCGTCGTTTCAGTTGTTATCATTCGTATTTCGATATTTGTCATAGTGGTTCCGGTATTCGAACGCTGCGTTTCGAATTTTGACACTAGCGTTTCGGTTTTTGACCGTTTACACGTAATTTCCCGTCGGGCCCGTGTCAGTTTTTATA
>JBEVXV010000986.1:0-2700 GCA_040505915.1 Sedimenticola sp.
TTACACAAACACGATTTAGTGGTGGGTGTCCTGGTATTGGTGGTAATCAACTTTAAGTGAAATTACATGCCTGAACGTATACGACACGCCCATGCTGAATTAAAATAAGCCGATGAAAAAAAACATAACCAGGACACCCAGCACTTAAGCGCTGCCGGCAAGGACTCAACTTAATGAAAGAGTTACATGATCTCGAATTGGTACTGACTTCTCATACCCCGATCATGGTGATCGAGTCTATTGAGGAAGTGCGAGTCACACAACTATTTACAAGACTCGGTTTTCGACTCGACCAGCCAATGTTTCAGTGGACAGTGACTGAGGGAGATTGAGGACACCCATCACTTAAATGGCACCAATCATCAACAAAAACCAAGAAAAGCCGTAAATATTCGGTCAATCCAGTAGTTTGAAATCAGCCCTGTAGGGTGGATAAGCGTAGCGCATCCACCCTACGCAAGTGATTGTTTTTGCGGATCATGGGTTAACCGAATATTTACGAAAAGCCAGAGTCAAATCACGAATTCCTTGGTTTGGCGCGCAGTTACGAGGTCAAGAATTATGTGAAACTGGCGGCGAGAGGCCGGATGATTGAAATCGTGAAGAATGGGGGCAGAAAAGTATTCCTGTATATCCCAGGTAGATCGGCGGTTGACACATTGATTTGTGTGTCCTACTGTGTCAACAGGAGGTGTCAAAAATGGCAACAAATTTAGCAATCGACGACAATTTATTACAAGAAGCACTATTGATTAGCGGGTTAAAAACAAAAAAAGATACTGTTAATCATGCTCTGAAAGAATTTATAGACCGGCGCAAGCAACTGGAAATTATATCTTTATTCGGCAAGCTGGAGCCAGACGTTGATTATGATTATAAAAAGGCCAGAGAACATTGAAGGTTGTCGTAGATACGCCAATTTGGTCATATGCTCTAAGGTCAAAAAGAGACGGATATGAATTGCATGTCCAGGAGTTTGAAGCCCTCATTTCCGATCAAAGAGTGATCATGCTCGGGCCAATCAAGCAAGAAGTATTATCAGGTTATAGCGATAAATCTAGATTTGAAAAACTGAATAATAAATTGAGATATTTTGAAAATACGCAGATTATCAATGATGATTATGTTCAAGCAGCAATATTTTCAAACACATGCCGCTCAAAAGGTGTTCAAGGTTCACATATTGATTTTCTGATCTGTGCAGTCGCATTTCGATTAAAGTCGGAAATATTCACAACGGATAATGACTTTTCTTATTATGGAAAGCACATACCAATACAGCTATTCAAAATGTAAAAGCAGCTAAACATAACCAGGACACCCATCACTTAAACGCTGCCGGCAAGGACTCAACTTAATGAAAGAGTTACATGATCTCGAATTGGTACTAACTTCTCATACCCCGATCATGGTGATCGAGTCTCTTGAGGAAGTACGAGTCACACAACTATTTACAAGACTCGGTTTTCGACTCGATCAGCCAATGTTTCAGTGGACAGTGACTGAGGGGCTGAAGCGACTGGAAGCAGATTTTGGCGCTCAAAAATCCACTGCTGAACCCCAGGACGTGCTGAAACACATCAAAGCAACACCTCAATCCGGCTACTACCTGCTACTCGATTTCCACCCTTACCTTGATGACCCGGTCCATGTACGGCTGATAAAAGAGATTGCCCAGGGTTATGAAATTGTGCCTCGCACGCTGATCATGCTGAGCCACGCAATCGATATCCCAGCAGAAATCCGCCATCACACTGCCCTGTTCACTCTCCGGATGCCAGACCGCGCAGGCATCAAGATGCTGATCAAAGAAGAGGCAAACCGATGGCAGTCAAACAATCACCGTAAGGTGCGAGCAAACCATTCGGCAGTGGAGCATCTTGCCAATAACCTCGTCGGCGTCACAGCCACCGATGCACGGCGCCTGATCCGCACCGCTATTGAGGATGACGGAGCACTCACCCTCGACGACATGGCCGACGTTATGGAATCAAAATATCAACTGATCAGCCAGGATGGGATAATTTCGTTTGAGTATGACACCGCCAGTTTTGCCGACGTCGCCGGACTGAACCGGCTTAAAGAGTGGCTGAGCCGCCGCCATCATGCCTTTACCGGAAAATTAACCTCTATTGATAAACCCAAAGGAATCATGCTGCTTGGAGTCCAGGGCAGTGGAAAAAGCCTCGCTGCCAAGGCGGTGGCTGGCACTGTTGGGGCGCCCCTTCTAAGGCTCGATTTCGCCGCCCTTTACAACAAGTTTATTGGCGAGACCGAAAAGAATCTGCGTCAGGCGCTGAAGACGGCTGAAACCATGGCCCCCTGCGTCCTCTGGATGGATGAAATCGAAAAAGGACTCGCGCGAAGCAACGCTGATGATGGACTCAGCCAGCGTATTCTGAGCACACTGCTGACCTGGATGGCAGAACATAATAGCAGGGTTTTTATCGTTGCCACTTCCAATGACATCGAACGTCTGCCCCCCGAGCTGGTACGCAAAGGTCGGCTGGATGAGATATTTTTTGTCGACCTGCCGAAACCGGAGGCCAGACGGGAGATTTTTGATATTCACCTGCGCCGCCGCAATCTGGCACCCAGCAGTTTTAACCTCGACTCACTCACCGATGCAAGCGAAGGCTTTACCGGTGCCGAGATCGAACAGGCCATTGTCTCATCACTTTATGCCGCTCATGCCCAGGA
>JBEVXV010000986.1:2800-16271 GCA_040505915.1 Sedimenticola sp.
CCAGGACACTCATCACTTAAACCACCCCCCGTTCAGCCCACGAGGTTATTCCACCCGCCCCAACCACAATGTGATCCAGTACCCGAACATCCACCAAAACAAGCGCGTTCTTAAACCTTTGGGTAATCTGGATATCTGCCTGTGAGGGCTCTGCAACTCCTGACGGGTGGTTGTGTGCAAATATCACGGCACTGGCATTTAGAAGCAGGCAACGTTGCGCCACCACTCTTGGATGCACTGATGCTCCATCAACCGTTCCATGGAACAGCTCTTCATAACGGATAACCATGTGCCGATTCGTCAGAAAAAGGGCTGTGAATGTTTCATTTGGTTCTTCTGAAAGCTTGAGCTGTAAATACTGTTTGACCTTGTCCGGTGAGGTCATCAATTCACCGGTAGCCATTCGACTTTCCAAAACACCTACAGCCAAATCAAGCACACTCTACTGTTCATGCCTGAGTAGCTGTGAAGGCGTTAGCGTTGCGAACCGGTCCTCAAAAGTCCCCGGCTCTAGATCACGCACACCATGTTCCAAAACGGTCATACCTGCATCATAAAGAACAGCCCCCTTTCAACAAGAAAAATCCGTTAAACGGTTGCTCAATTGAGAGTGACCACAATAGTTGATGGTTACCCCCAGGATTCTGATCAAATTATCCGATGGACAAAGAAAAACCCCCTCAAACAACTTGAAAATTATCCGAGGGGGCTGTCTCCTTGTATCGACCAAGAAACAAGAGACAGAAACAATGTGCCACGCTTTCCTTTCCGATTCCAGATTTTATCGCTTGCTATACCAGGTCCCTCGGGCTTTACCGTGCCTGGCCAGTAAGCCTTGTTTTACAAGATCAGCAACACGGTTCTTGATAGTGGGTCTGGATACAGTTGCGATCAGCTTTTCTGCATCCGCCATGGTGATGCGATGATGCTGATCAACATATTGCATGATCAGCATCCCTTCGTAAGGTAAGGCTGTGTACTGTTGAAGTGCACTCGTCTTGGCTACAAGGTGATCTTTTTGCCGCTTGAGCATATTCAGAAAATACTGGAGCCAGGGCAACCAGTCGCTTCCATCACTATTCAGTGTTCCCTGAGTCCTGCGCAGTGCTAGATAATAGGCCTCTTTATTTTTCTCGATGATGCTTTCCAGCGAGGCATAGGGAATATAGCTGTACCCGGCTTTGAGTAGCAGCAGGCTGACCAGTACACGGGAGAGTCGGCCATTTCCATCCTGAAAGGGGTGTATAGCTAGAAATACGACCTTAAAAATACCCGTGACAATCAAAGGATGGTAGCTATTATCCTCCAATGATTCACGTGTCCAGGCAACCAGCACCTGCATCTGTGCAGGAGTATCAAAGGGGCTTGTGGTGGCAAATATAACCCCTAAACTCTTCCCCGCTTCGTCGAAGGCTTCAACGTTGTTAGGTTGTTTCTTATACTCACCGCGATGCCGGACATCCTTGTCCGAATGCCGAAGCAACTGCGCATGCAACTGTTTGATGTAATTTTCTGTAAAAGGGATTTCAGTAAAATGCTCAAAGACAGTCTCCATCACTTCCGCATAACCGGCGACCTCCTGTTCATCACGGGTAAGAAAGGACTGTTTACCCACTCGGCCCAATAGCGACTCGATTTCAGCATCACTGAGTTTGGAACCCTCAATCCGGGTGGAGGAACCAATGCTCTCTATCGTGGCCACACGACGCAGCACCTGCAAACGCTCTGGACTTTGTGCATTCAGCGCCCGCCAGGTGCCTTTAAATTCGTCGATCTCAGAGATGAAGCGCAGTAGATCAGGAGTGATGATGAGAGTGTTTAGATCCATAATTAGCCGTTAATGGGACAGTATTTATCCAATAATATCCATAATTATCCATTAATCAAACTTTTTATCCATTTTATGGATCAGCGTACCGGCTCTATTGCCAGACAAGGCAAGGTGACTTAAAGGACTATCACTACAGAGCATCTACTATTATCTTAGGGAGTCAGCAAGCGAAGCCCTGGTATCTGCTTAAAGTCACCCGCATTACTGGTCAATACCGCATAATCATGGACAATTGCGGTTGCCGCAGTCTGAAGGTCATGTACGCTCAAAGATTGACGGCGGCTAGTGTGCTGGAGCTGATAGGCATACACCTCAGCATAGGTACGAGCCACGTCCAGATCAAATGATAGTATCGGCATTGTCTCGATAATCGACTCAGACCAGATTAGCCGATGGATACGATCAGCAGGATTTGTTGCCAGTGTAACGCCTGTCAGGAGTTCTGACACGGTGATAGCCGCCAAAAAGTAGTGATCATCCCCAGCCAGCAAAGAAGCCAGATTCAGCCTGTCGCTCTCTGCATCGATAAAAACATTGGTATCAACTACGATTCCCATGGTGATGGCGGTAATGAGGCAGTGTTGCGTATGGTTTGAAGATCGTCAGGCAATGAACTCAGCTCTTTCTCTGTCAGGGGATTGCTTTTCAGCAGTTCCAACAGTTCAGCACCGGAGGCACCTTCATTTCGGGGCGGTATCAGTTGTGCCACTTCCCGATTACCTCGTGTGATGACGATCCGCTTTCCAGAAACACGTACCCGATCAATAAGCGTCGCCAAATTGCGCGCCAGATCCGTCGCTGTCACATGGTCTCGTACCGTTGCCATTAGAGAATCACTCATTTTGCATAGTTTATGTATACTATGAATTTTATGTGGAATGGTAGAATATACAACTTTATTGTTTCACTTCCCTACCCGTGTTGGCATCTTGGCTCTCCACCCCCTCACCGCCCTCCTCTGGCTCTGCCACCCGGTCCGGATACAACGCATGCAGATGCCACTGGAGTAATTCAAAGTCTGGCGAACCTAGCATGTACTGCTCTTGAGCAAAAATCCCGAAAGCCTTCACAATCTCCATATCCAGACGGCCTTCTTTATCTTTGAGGCCCAGGGTCTGCATATTTGCATTAGCGGTCTCGACATCATTGTCGCCCCGTAACCGGGCCATCGACAGGAAGCGCATTGAGCTTGATGGAAAGCCCCTTCCCTCCCTGAACGTCGAAGGCTGCACCCACCCGAATCCAAGTGGATTTCTCTTTGCCTTCAACTTTGATGAAGGCTGCGTAACGAGGCCGATTTGTGTTGTTGCTCATGATGTAGGGATTAGAAAATAGTGAGCATCGGCAGAATCGCGAAGTCGATTGAGCGAGCTGTCCAGCAGAAATCCCCCGTAGGGGGTTCAAATGCTTGGCAGTGAGCGCGACTTTGCAGGATGCCTTAGTGCGATACTTTCATACCCCTACGGGAGCCAATAAGACACCAACAGAACAAAACTCCCTTTAACAAGTTGCATGGTGCGACATTATTCACTATATTCTTTACAGACTCATGCGATGGTACTCTCTTATGTCAGACACTATGAACCTCAATGTCAGAATCAGCGGCGCTCTCAAGGAGTTCGTTTCCCACGAAATCAAGCAGGGGGCATTCGAAAATATCAGTGAATATGTACGCGACCTCATTCGCCGTGATAAAACCCGGTCGGAGGAAGCTGCCTTTGAAAAACTCAAGGCCGAGTTAACACTGGCTTTTTCCGCCCCAGACAGCGAGTACATTGAACTCTCCGCCTCAGACATTACCGGCCACCCGTCCACTTCCTCCCCAAAATAATGCCCAAATTTCTTGTCCTGAAATCGGCATCCTTTCGTCTGAAAGAGATTTTCAACTACACGAAAGAGCACTGGGGAGAAGACCAGGCCCATCAATATATCAAAGGTATGTTTGAGCGATTTGAACAAACCGCAGATAGAAACCTACTCTGGCATCCCATCCCTGCCGAATTCGAAGTCACCGGTTTTTTCGCTCGCCATAAAAAACACTTCATCTACTGGAAGGAGCTGGATTCCGGGCAAATCGGTATCGTGACGATTTTGCATGAGCGCATGCATCAAATGGAACGATTCACCGAAGACTTTACCCAGTCAAGCGCTGAAGATATCAAAGGCTAAGGTTCACAGGTATCAACCCCTCATGCGGTATGCCTGAGGTGCTGGTAGAGGGGATCAGTCACGATGAGATCAACTGAATTTGCGGGGAACCGGCTCATGCGTTCGATGAAGTCGCCGCGCAAGATGCGGTTTCTGGCATGTATTTGTGAAAAGGCAGGAGCTACCCGCTTTTGTACTGTGGACGATAGTGCTTTTTTCACGATCAAGGGATTAAGAATTAAAGGCAGCTTACCTATAGCGACTCGATAAAACAAAAAAACAAGGAGGAACTTTTGGCAAATCCTTCTATTTTTGTGCGAGTCGCTATAAAGCCGAATCTTTTTATTCATCCCGATATTGAAAAAAAATTAGTTCACGGCAAAAGCCCCCTCCAGTCTCATTCTGAATGCGGATGCAGCGTCTGCTCACGAAGAGCATTCGAGCCTGTAGATGGCGGTCAAAATCTGCACATATTTGGCGAAGGATTGATCGTTGCGCAAAACTTCGCCTGAGGCATGGGCAGCTCAGGCCAGTGACAGAAGAACTCGAATCGGGTAGAGAAGAAGAGCCGTTGAGACAGGTGCGACACCGGGCTCACTATTTCCCAATCTGGTAATACCAGGTTTTACCGGTACCTCGGTTGCGAGTAACCCGTAGCTGATCGAACTTATTCGACATTTCGAAGCGTTGGCAGTCGGGAGCTGCCCCATTCATGGTGCGACAGAATGCACCATTCTCCCATGCCCAATCACCGCCAATTTTTTTCCCATCCCACATGCCCCCCCAAGTGTGATTGTCGGCAATGACGATATGATTTTTATCCCTGCGTAGTGTCTTACCTACTACGCCTCCCTCAAATGCAGTTAACTTGGTGATGGGTGTGTAGGTCACCGTTTCCGATGGGCCGCTACCGGTTGTCTGGCATGCAGAGACTGTAAGTGCGACTAGGCCGGTAACAAAGATTGTTCTGATACTTAAATGCATTGATCTTCCCTCATAGTTTCTATTATCAAGTTCAGTTTCAGGCGTCGGAGTACAAGTGACGCAACCGAGCAGGAATTGGCCGGAGCATGGTGCCGACGACACCTGCCTCAATACTAATCGTTCAGCTTAGCCAGGGCATCCCCCGATCGGGGGATATTTTATATAGTACGGATGAACGGGTATAAAATAACCAGAATAACCAGCAGAATAACCAGGACACCCATCACAAAAACATGCCAAGTTAATATGTCAATTGATGGGTCTCCTAATATTCTAATGGAGTGGTATGAAAAAAGTCAGGTAGCCGGGATGAAGTAATCTGTCATGCATATGGCGGTGGTTGTTACCGCATGAAAGAGATAGGTGACTACGTTGGACTGCATTACTCCAGGGTGAGTCGAATCATCAAAATACCTAAAGCAGATTCTGGTTAATCTTTCACTGCTGTCCCGTTAACTTTGTAGTATTTTTCAGTAACTCCTTGTGTGGAGGTGTTTTTTAGGGCGCATATATCAACAGCAACATGACGTACTGCAATAGAACATGCCCTCTCCCTATGAGGGAGAGGGAGTTAACGGGACAGCAGTGTTAATCTTTATTAAATGTTTGCAACGCGACCAAAGGAGACCCTTTTCAAATTGAAGTTACAGAGCGTGATCGCAATACTGCTCAGACATTGCAGATCTACTCATTTTGCCAAATGATACAACAGCCTGCCTAAGAAAATCAGCGACGGGCTCCATAGACATCAACAGCTTTTTGCTAAATAGTAACAAAATAGCCTAATATGCTATTTAAAAAATAGAACATACAATTAAAAAGTTACATGGTTATCACGTCCGTAGTAAAGCAGTAGAGTGATAATTTTACAGTTGGTTGCCGTTATTAAGGGAATAACACTATGGACAACTTGCAGAGTGATCTATCAAAGCTGCTTCAACTGCTCTACCAAGCGCCTGGTGATGAGATAGCTTGGGCACGTTTTATTGAAACCTTTTCACGTACCACAGGTGCCACTCAGGGGCTGTTTGTACACCATGACATGGTGAACCAGCATACAAGTCTGTCCAGTGCATTCAATCTGGATGAGAAGTTTGCAACATCATATGAGGCTTACTACCAGTTCAATAACCCATATATCACAGCCACCCCATCCGCTCTCCCTAAGCAGGGCACATTTGGATTGTTGAATGAGTTAATTCCAGATAAAGAGGTAGAGAAAACCGAGTTTTTTCACGACTACGTTACTCCGCAAGACCTCACTGTTTGTAATGCCATCCGTATCACACCTTTTCAGTCAGATGAGATACACAGTACCATCGCATTGCACTACCCTAGGAATAACGGAGGCGATCATGTCAGAAAAGCCTTGAAAATATGTGAGTTTGCACTCCCTCATCTACAAACAGCCTTGCAACTTCACAAAAAAATATGTGGGCTAAATGCGCGTCTCAATCACTTAACTGGTGCCTTTGATAAGATGCCACTCGGCATGATTATTCTTGACGGATCGGCACGGCCTATAGAGGTTAATGATGCGGCAAATCATCTTCTACTAGAGAATGATGGTCTGTGTATCAGCAAAAATAAATTTTACACCCATCTATCCAGAGAAACCGCTTGCCTAAATCGAGTGATTTCATCAGCATTAAAAATGGCCCAAGGTGAACCTCGGGCCGGTAGTGGTTCGTTTCAGGTACAACGCCCATCAGGAAAGCGCCCATACCAATTATATGTAACACCGATCTATGAGCAGACAGATACACACCTTGGGAGTGATTGTGCGGTTGGCATTTTTGTCTGTGATCCCGAGTCAACGCCTGAATCACTAGAGCTGATTTTGCATCAGCTTTACGGTTTAACAAATACAGAAGCCAAAGTCACCAAACTGCTGATACAGGGCTATGCTGGTAATGAGATTACTGAGCTGCTGAGCATTCAGAGAGAAACCCTGAAAACCCACTTAAAACACATCTTCCAAAAGACCGATACTCGTCGGCAGAGTGAATTAGTCTCGGCTATTCTTCGGGGTCCAGCTCGGCTATCTCGGATGTTGTAATATCAGTCGGTAGTAGAAGCACAGCGTGGAGAACACCCTACGCATGTTTTTCACTACAAGGGCACTCCCTCACCAGCGCCTGGAAACGAGCCTGGACTACCGCAGTTACGAGTACACGACCTCAAGCACACGTTCGGCCGCCGATTAAGGGCGGCGGCGAGCCTTGAGGACCGGCAGGACCTGCTGGGGCGTCGTTCGGAGCACATTCAACGCACTACTCTGCTGCAGAGTTTACAACGCCCTATAGAGGCGGCAGAAAGCATTTGTGATCGCAATGAAGGGAGGCCTGAGCTGGTGGTTTTGCGGCGGATTAGCGTTGGCTGACACCTGCAAAACTCCCGCGCAAAGAAAAAGGGTTAGCAGATACTAACCTGCTAACCCTTTAAATATGGTGGGCCGTGGGCGACTCGAACGCCCGACCAATGGATTAAAAATCCACTGCTCTACCAACTGAGCTAACGGCCCGATAGAGCGCGGCATTATACATCACATCCCCGGACAGTCAACGGCTGATTGCGCCTACCAGTCGACTCAAGAGGTTGCCAGCAAAGAAGCCGCAAAGAGTGGTTGGATAACTCGCATCCCCTTTGGGGGGGCACGGGTTATCCTACAAGCCGCTAAGCCTCAGATCGCATCAAGCTTCCTCAAGGATTCCGGCAGAAGCTTCATATCCACCAAGCCGGTGATCAGTGCCTTTAAGAAGGTGGCTTCCTCTTCGTAGACCAGTTTGTAGTACTGAATCTTCATGGTCATGGCACTACCGAAAACGATAGCTCCAAAGGCGAGGAACGAACCCAGCGCCAGGGTTGAAATACCGGTAACACCCTGCCCGATGGTACAACCCATAGCGAGGACGCCACCGAAGCCCATCAATACCGCACCTATCATGTGATTGATAAAATCCTTGAGATCGACAAACCACTCAATGCGGAAGCTGCGGCTTATCAGAGTCCACAGCAGAGAGCCACAAATCACCCCGAACAGCGCCATCACACCAAAGGTGAGATAGGCGGAGTTAAGGCCCGACGAGACATAACCGAGGGTCTGACCTGTCGGGTTGATAAAGGTGAAAGACTGAGGGCTTAACGGGCGGCTGTCTGCTGGTTTCCCCTCGTCAGACTCGGCAACAAACTCCCACTCCTGAACGTAGCCACTGAGGGAGTATAAATCCTCCTCAGCACCGACCATGATGTTGCTGCTGACGTACCAAGCGGCAAGGACAGCGAGACCGACGATAAGACCTCCAAGAATGCCGTCGAAGCTGCCACGGAATTCACTCGATTTAAAGATGTAGTAGAGCAGTCCCAGACCTATAAGGGCAGCAATCACCAGGCGTGCGCTGGCACCACTCTCACCGGCGATGAGGGTTCCCAGGTCTTGGCTTTCGCCAACATTGACCGTCAGTGGACTGATCCAGTCATAGAAGAGAACTGACATCAGTGTCTGATCACTACCGGGGAAGGGGTTGGTCATGAAGTAGGCGATAACGGAGACCACCAATACAACCACTATCGACTTCAAATTACCTCCTCCGATACGAATCAGCATCTTGTTGCCGCAGCCGGAGGCCAGGGTCATACCGATGCCAAACATCAATCCGCCAAGGATATTGTCGGCCCACATCAACTGTCCCACCCGATAGGGCGGGAAAGAGCCTCCAGGATTAGCCATCCCGAGTGTCTCAAGCGCAGTCACTCCAATCAACGCCACCACCATGGCCAGGAACCAGGAGCGCATTCGCCCCATATCGCTCATATTGACCATATCTGAAACCGCACCCATGGTGCAGAAGTTAGTCTTATTGACCACTGCGCCCATGATCAGGGCGATGGTAAAAGTTGCCCACAATAGTGTGGACTGCGCTTCAAAGAAGCTCTCAAAAGTCATAGTATCCTCCGGTCAGCGCCAAGACAGTGGGCGCCCATTTATCTTATGCAATGTTTGAACAGCAACATCTCCTGGAATGGGCACCCCAGCACCACAGTTTACGGGAGACGCAAAAAGAAAGTTGCATAGACTAACGTATTGACTAACGTTGATCCACTCTGGTTTATGGTTATATATTGGAGGTACTCCCCAAGAAGAGAGATATGTCCTGGCATAACGTAACTTTTCAAAAAGTCCGTGCTAGGGGTGCAGCAACACCTTTTCAGGAGACGCGGTGAACAGATCCCTGTACGCTCACGGCAGCATCCCTGCTGCTGTACGTCCTGAAAAGGTGTCACTGCACCTACCTGAAAGTCATCCATCTGCACGGGATTATTGAAAAGTTACTGCATAACCCAATAACCATCTGATTATGTGGGGTTACGCTGCGCGTAACTATTTAGTTATACCCATTATTGGTCTATTTTCACGGCAGGGGTCACTGAATAGTTACCCTACATTTTGCCTATGACTACACCTTCCTCCAGCGGGAGGAGTAAAATGGTTCCTTATGCGATTATAGAGAGATACCCCCCGGCCAGATCACTCCGGCTGCCAGGTAAGTGTCTCCATCAAATCGATCATAAACTCGGCATCCTCATCCTCAACACTCTGCCAACCGGTGAAGCCCAGACTATCGAGAACACCCGGCCCCTTCTCCGCCTGGGCCATACTCAGTAAAAGTTGACGAATATCTTCCCGACGGTGGGCAAGCTTGGGACCGACCATCAATGCGTGATGGATAACGCCAATCTGGCTCCGTACCAGTGGTCGCAGCTGTTTGCGGGTAAGACCCGATAGCCCTTCATAGGCTTCGGCAAGGAAGAAGCCGACATCCGCCTCGCCACGGATCAACTCCTTGGCAACGATGGGATAGCTACTACAGACATGGCGGGTGGTGTTGGCGGCACTCAGCTCCGCAGGTTCCAGCATGATTGCGCCCATCAGATGGACATCAGGATCATCGGTTGATGCCAAACAGGTACCAGACTGAAGATCTTCAATCGACTGGACGGGATTATCGTCACGCACCACTACAATCGCCTCATCACCCTTCTCCGCCGCTTTGGCGATGGGCAAAAAACCTTTGTTTCTCACCAGGTCGGATGCGTCGTAAGGGTTGGCATAGATAAGATCTACCCCATCGTCTGCGATCACCTTGCGCTGGGCATCAAAGTCATTGAACAGCTCCAGATGAATCCCCTCACCTATGGCTTTTTGCAGCCAGGTGTTGAAAATATACCATCCAGAGATGTGATCCGGCGTGAAGTCCGGGCTTACTGTAAAAAAATAGGACATGGTATTCGCTAGCCTCTAGAACAGTGTTGGATAGAGCTTCATGCACTCTTCAACGTTGCGACGCGCCGGCTTACGCCTGACCGATGTGTAGCCCACAATTTCGCCACCGCGAACATTGGGGATCACCACCGCATGAACCCAGTAGAAACCGCCATCCTTGCGTAAATTCTTGACATAACCATGCCACTTGCTGCCCTGCTCGATGGTGTCCCACAGCCCCTTGAAGGCGGCGGGCGGCATAAAGGGGTGTTTGAGAATATAGTGTGGCGCACCAACCAACGCCTCTTCACTGAAACCCGACATCTCCACAAATGATTGGTTGACGTGGGTGATAATACCCTCCTTATCCGTCCTGGATACGATCAGGCGTCCATCCGGAAAAGGTGTCTCTATCTCTGTATAGAGCACTGTGCGGCTGGTCCCATCGTAATATGAGAGCGTGGTTTCCTGATAATTGCCGACAATATCGGCTGGTACCATATCTTGCATATCTGATCACTCCGAATAGGTGGTCCACCCCTGCTACTCAGGGGCAGATCTCTGTCGTTATTCCTCACCTGAAATCTCATTCGCCTGCACATCATTTGCCCAGGCTTTATTGAATATTTCGGGCTATTTCAGATAACCTTGGAGATCGCTTCAGCGGCCCGTTTGACATCGAGAAAAATCAGTCCCAGTTTTGCGGTTGATTTTGCCAGCACCGAGACCACCGCCTCTTTTCCTGCGTGGGTCATAAGCACATAGCCACTCCCCCCTTTGATCAATACTTGCTCAAGTTCTCCACGCGCCAACTCCTGGGCAGTACGGTCACCCAGTGAGAGCATGGCGGCACTCATGGCACCCACACGGTCTTCATCCATGCCTGCTGGCAACAGGGCGGCCATCATTAATCCATCGATCGAGATAACTGCGGAGGCCTCAATATCGGCGGAACTGCCGTTGAGGTCGCTAAGTATGGAAGAGAGCATATCTTCGCGCATTGTCTTACTCCTAAATGTTGATTTCTTGGATGTAACGATTCAGTAAGTCAGGCTAGACCTACTCTTTGAACATATCTTCAGTTACATAGCGGCGGGCTAATGCCCACACCATATCCCGGAAGGCAGGCTGATTGAAACGGGGACGACCATTGAGTGCCAACACAAAGCGTTGCTGTCCGAAAAAGAGCGGCCAGAAACCGAGCTGACTGTTACCTGCGGCATCCATCAGCCCCCAAGACTGCAGTGTCTGTCCCAGGTTGTATTTCAAGAGTCCTTCGTGACGCTCATAGAGGGATCCCAGGTCGGCACTCAGGGCTGACAACTCTTCCGCTGCCTCACGGGGGTAGCCATGGCTCGACAGGTAGAACCCCTGGTTATCCGCCAACAGCACCTTGCCTTCATCAGCAAGGTCTGGAAGCACCCGCGCCAACACCTCTTCAATTGACCCATCCGGCCCCTTGATGGGTGCCTCCTCTCCCGTTACCCAGCCCAGTTCCTGAACTCGATGTAACAGTTGAAGTGCCTCCTCTTCGTCATCAATACCGGACCAGTGCTGCAAGTTGGCCAGATTTAATGCAGGTGTCTCATCATCACGCAGGAGGTAAAACAGCATTTTCCTTGAGGGGTCCTGCTTGGGACCTGATACAGCATAAAATGCACCGGCAGGTGTCGGCTGTACAAATAGATTATCTTCTAGTGTGTAATTTCCCATAGTTATTCAACCAATTCGGGGTCCAGTGAGTATAAAAGTGTCTGTACCAGCATCGAAATATCCTCATGTCGTCGGGCATCTACCTCAAACAGCGGCAGCTGGTTAGCGTGATTTTCCCGCAACTCCCGATGGTAGTCCTGTAGTGTCGGCTCGTTATTCACATCAACCCGAGTGATACCGATCACAACACCGGTTCGTCCGATAAAATCTTTAAAGGCGTTGAGAAAAAATCGCAGATCTCTGAGTGGATCCTTACGCGCATTGTCGATCATCAGTATCAGACCAAGACCACCCTCAGTGAGAATATCCCACATAAAGTCAAAACGCTCCTGACCCGGCGTCCCATAAAGATGGACCCTTTCACCAGAGCCCAGCTCCATCATCCCGTAGTCCAAAGCGACAGTCGTGCTCAACTTCCGTTTCTTCGCCATATCAGTGGACACCTCATCGGTGGAGACCACGGAAATATCACTGATGGACTGGATCGCTGTAGACTTTCCCGCCCCAACCGGACCCGTGAATATAATTTTATAGTTATTAGCCATACCCTTTAAACTCTTCCTAACGCTTTAGTTTTATAATTATTTGCCACCCCTGAGGTGGGTGAGTATCTTGCCAAACATTGAGCGCTGCTCCGTTATTTCTGGACGCTTTTGTGCGCGGCTCTCTACTCGGCCTCCTAGTTGCTTCCTAGCCTCAACAGAAGCAAAGTTGAGTGTGCGGCAGGCGCTGTAAAATGAGAATACATAACGCTGGGCCACGCCAAGTGTTTCATTGGTAACCCGAAGCGAGTGTTCACCTTGGCTCCAAAACGCAGCCATCCGCATGAATTCTGGAATAACCATCAGACGAGTGAAATTTGGCCAGTTCGAGAGGTGAACGACACCCTCAAGGTTGGTTCCGGCTGGCACCCTCCCCCGTGAGGACCAAAGAGCTACCTTCCAATGCAATGGATCGATATCAAAGCGCTCACCTTTAGTGTTTCCAATTAACCACTCCTCGCCCTCACTAAGTTGGGTGACAACAAAGTCACTTCCACTCTTCATTGGCTGAACACAGAGTGCGCGCAATAGTCGGTCGCTGATATCGGAGATAACGCAACCTGATTGAGGCAGAAAGAGCAGTGTCTTTGCCCTCCTCATCCTCAACTCAACCGCCTTACCGCTGCTATTGGAGAGGCGCATCGCTTTTTCGAAAGAGCCCTGTAGATAATTCTCAGGATGATAGAAGACACCCTTTCTCGCTTCTGGGTTAGTCAGCTCAACATCTTCGTTACTGCCGCAACAGTTATGGGCCAGCTGCTGGGTATAGGCTACCGCACGAACCTCAGGGTCTATCTCGGCCGCTCTTTGCATTTCTGCCGCTGACCCAGTAGCCCGCTCTTCTGGAGGAGGGCCTATCTCAGCCTCGATCTCTGCTTGCCGCTCTGGCTCTGGCTCTGGCTCTGGCTCTGGCTCTGGCTCTGGCTCTGGCTCTGGCTCTGGCTCTGGCTCTGGCTCTGGCTCTGGCTCTGGCTCTGGCTCTGGCTCTGG
>JBEVXV010000986.1:16371-18245 GCA_040505915.1 Sedimenticola sp.
GCTCTGGCTCTGGCTCTGGCTCTGGCTCTGGCTCTGGCTCTGGCTCTGGCTCTGGCTCTGGCTCTGGCTCTGGCTCTGGCTCTGGCTCTGGTATCTTGAAATAAGAGTCATTGATGACGGGAGTGTGATCGATCTCGGAGTGAAAAAAATCAAGCGCTTTACCCAGTTCATCCAGCTGAATTGGCTTTCGCAATAGCTGAACACCATCGATTTCGGTATCTCGGACAGTAAAAGCAACCACCGGACGATGGGGATGGGCTGCCATCTGCTCCTCCAGCATCTTCCGCCCACCGACCGCATCAAGATCGACAATCGTTACCTGTGCCGAATTGAGGCCCGTCAGTACATAGCGCCCCCGACACTGTCTGGAGAAGTAGAGTTCCAGCATGTTGAGAGTACGCTCATTGATGCCGACAACCCCAACACTGAGAATCTGACTCTTGTACGTACTCATTTAGCCTCAATGCCCTCCAGGTATCCGGCCACTTCCTCCCACAGCTCTGGAACTGCGGTCTTGCTCCCATCCAGTAGCCTGCGCATCTGGATAATATCCTCCATACTGCGTTTATAGCGATAGACCTCAAGAAGCTCACTATTCAACTCTGGATCCATTGGGTCGGCGAGCACCCCCCCTTCCAACATTTGCTGCGCCTGCTCTATCTGCCCATACACCAAAAACTCTCGCGCCTGTGCCAGAACAGACCCCTCCAGTTCAGAAAACACCTCATCGCCCTTGGTCACCAGCTGACTGGTGCCGGTAAAAAAGTTACCCAGAACCGAGGTACTGGATGGGGGCAGGGGCTGTGAGCGAACGATACCCCCCTGCTGATGCGATGAAAAAAGCATCCGCTGATCTTCGGAGAGATATTCACTCGCCTTATCCAACATACGCTCCCGCAGGTTTTCACCCTTACTCCCCAGCACTAAATAGAGATCGAGCAGAGCACCATAAACCCCCTCCTGATCATTTAGAGAGACATGAAACAGAACACGTCGGGTATGGGAGAGCAGGTCCGTCGGTCGACGGGCAATCTGATGGGCAAAATAGCTGATCAACCTACCTTGATCGACTAGTCGAGGCGCCTTCAGGCGATGCCAGTGGTCAAGGACAAAATCCGGCTCTACGCCAGGGAGTTTAAGGTCAGAAGGCTCAGGATTAAAGCGCGTGGTAGAGGCGATGAGTTTTTTCACGAGATTATCTTTGCTTCCTCTTGGAAAACACAGCAGTGCCAGATAAACATATGCACTAGATATCAGCATGGAATGTACGGTTTACCAAATTGTAAACCTTTATCTCACTGATATACAACTTGAATAACACCGCGCTTCCTGAACAACCGGCGTCTCCGGCTAATCAGAGTGATAGTACGATCACAGATCATAAATTAAGGCGCACTAAAACAACTCAGTGCCGAATATTTCAAGCACTTCAGATTACACTTGATTAGAGAGTAGGATCGACAACCCCGGCATCGATAAAGCCACGCGCCCGGAGGCGGCAGGAGTCGCAGACACCACAGGCCCGTCCTTGACCATCCGCCTGATAACAGGAGATGGTATTACTGTAATCAACGCCCAGGCGAACACCCTCTGCGATAATCTGTGCCTTGGTCATCTCAATCAGCGGTGCATGAACATGGAATGAATCACCTTCAACACCCGCCTTGGTGGCAAGATTGGCCAGGGTTTCGAAGGCACCGATAAATTCCGGGCGGCAATCAGGATAGCCGGAATAGTCCACCGCATTGACGCCAATAAATAGATCCCGTGCGCCCAGCACCTCTGCCCAGCCAAGCGCCAGGGAGAGAAAAATAGTGTTGCGCGCTGGTACATAGGTAACAGGAATCCCCTCCTCCTCCTGTTCCGGCACGGGG
>JBEVXV010000987.1:0-2663 GCA_040505915.1 Sedimenticola sp.
TAAGAAGTTATTGCATTTCTTCTTTTGTAGGAGCGACTTCAGTCGCGATGGAGTTTGGCACATTATCAAGTCTTGATGCCAAATTAGTCACCGCTAAAGTTGCACGATAATAGCTATCTTAAGTTAAGTTGCATTCGGGAGCCCCCTTTTATTGTGCTTAGATCCTCAATTTGACTAATTCGATATCGATCTCTATAGTTTACAAATGAATGTGATAGTGGTTGTTTTGTAAACTAAGGAATAGAAAATGATAGGCGACCGTATCGAACGTGCCCGCAATGCTGCGGGTCTCTCTCAGCGAGCCCTGGCGGAAAAGATAGAACTCTCTGCCATGGCCATCTCCAAGTACGAGCGTGACGAAGTCACTCCGGGCTCTGACGTATTGTTGCGCCTGGCTCAGTCGCTCGGAGTCCGTGTTGAATACTTCTTTCGAAGCCAGAGTGTTGAGCTTGAAGGTATAGAGTTTCGAAAGCGTGCCTCGCTCTCCAAAGGAGATCAACGGCGCATTGTCGCCGATGTACAGGATCGTCTTGAACGCTGGGTGTCCCTGGATGAGATATTTCCTCCGGATGAATCTATGCGTTTTGAGTTACCACAACAGCTACCGGACAAAATCGGGAGCATGGAAGCGGTTGAAGGGGCCGCTCTCATCCTGCGGGATGTCTGGGAGCTCGGCCATAATCCGATACCGGATTTAGTCGATACTCTGGAAGAGCATGGCATCCGCGTCATCGTTACCCCTTATATCAGTAAAGAGCGTTTTGACGGTTTGGCTGCTCGTGTCGGTGAGATGCCGGTAATCGCCATCGGGAGTGAGTGGCCAGGTGACCGCCAGCGTTTCACCCTGGCCCATGAGTTGGGCCACTTGATACTTCAAGGGCGACTCTCTGGCGACCTGAATGAAGAGAAAGCATGCGACCGCTTTGCAGGATCTTTTCTCGTCCCTAATGCAGTCGTTATCGAAGCCCTGGGTGCCAAGCGCCGCTGGCTTGAACCTCGAGAGTTGTTACTGCTTAAACAGGAGTATGGGCTCAGCATGGCAGGATGGGTCTTTCGTGCCCGCGATCTGGGTGTCCTGGATAAGAGCACCAGTGGTAAGTTTTATGGATTTATGCGCAAACGAGGCTGGCATAAGGACGAGCCAGGTTCACCCTACCCGTCTGAGAGCAGCCGCCTGTTTGAAAAGCGGATTTATCACTCATTGGCTGAAGACTGGGTGGGTGAGTCAAAGGCTGCGGAGCTGTTGGGTATTCCTTTAGCTGAGCTGCGTGCCTGTCGGAACATGGAGTGTTCCAGTGACCTTACTGATTAGCGATTCCAATATCCTTATCGATATGGCCGATGGTGGGTTGCTTGAGGGCATGTTTCGCTTACAAGAAACCTTCGCCGTTCCAGATGTGCTGTACGTGGAAGAGCTTAGAGCTCAACATCCAGAGCTGCCAGATCTAGGGTTGGTCTGCATGACACTGGAGGGAGAGGGCGTAATGGAGGCCTATCGACTGAAAAGCCTCTGCACCGGCCGAACCGCCCCCAGCCAAAATGACCTTTTTGCACTGCTACTCGCCAAGCAGGAGGAGTGCCCCCTACTTACCGGCGACAAACGCCTGCGCACGCTGGCGGAGAAGGGGCATAAGGATGTTGAACTGCGCGGCACCCTCTGGCTGGTTGAACAGATGGTAGTGGAGAAGATCATTACCATTGCAGAGGCGCGTATCGCCTATGCGAGGATGAGAGAGGCCGGTAGCCGCCCGCCAACGAAATCCTCCATTGGCTCCACAGCGAGCCCTTTGCTGGACGATAGATGGGCGACGAGCCCACTACCCATGTAGGTACCGCTGTGGGTAATGGCGTTGTCGATGACAGCGTCCTTCAAAACGAGTAACCTGTCACCAGGTAATAAACTATACAGATGCATTTTCATAATCCTTTATTCGTTTATATTAATCGAAATAGAATAATCGTATATGTATTCGATTTTGTCAAGCTGTGAGTTCCTATGACTGAACAATTAACCACTTATTCGGCCCTGCTAGGTCAGATTGTCAGCTCATTACGACAGCAAAGAAGGCTTGAGCAGACCGGTCTGGCCGATGCCCTGGGTCTGTCGCAAGCCTCCTACTCGCGGTTGGAGGGGGGCAAGGCACTATGGTCAATCGACCAGTTAATGCTGGCAGCCGGGAAGTTGGGCGTATCCGTAACGGAGATTATCCAGATACTGGAGCGACGGGCAGCCGATCTTGAAGAGGCGGCCGATGTAGAGGTCATCGCCGCAGGCCGTGCCAACAGTCGCGGTGGTGGAGCACGCAAAGACAACACCGGGGCGATACTTGCCGGGGCGGCGCTGGGGGCACTGCTAACAACGCTAATACTGAAAAAGTAATCATGCAGTAAAGAACCCAACTACACAGTAAGCATCTTTAGCGGGTTTAGAGCCAAGCTAGCTGTACCCAACGACAAAAGAACAGAAGAAACGACTTAATGGCGATCAAAAAAACCGAACTCTACTCCTCCCTCTGGGCCAGCTGCGACGAGCTGCGCGGCGGCATGGATGCCTCCCAGTACAAGGACTACGTCCTCACCTTCCTCTTCCTCAAGTACGTCTCCGATAAATTCCTCCATGGCACCAGGGCGAAGGTCGTCTGCCCCAAAGGCTGCACCTTCCC
>JBEVXV010000988.1:0-243 GCA_040505915.1 Sedimenticola sp.
ATTGGTGGAAAACTGTAGGAGGAGTTCGCTGTACAAGCCAAAAGCGGCAATTTTGGAGTCGAAAAAGGGGCATAACTCCGTAACGACTGAAGACAGAATGACGAATTTTACGTTACGCACTACGGGACTTGATGGTGATGATGTATACCTAGTATGAATTTGATTGGTGGAAAACTGTAGGAGGAGTTCGTTGTACAAGCCAAAAGCGGCAATTTTGGAGTCGAAAAATGGGCATAACTCCGT
>JBEVXV010000988.1:253-5774 GCA_040505915.1 Sedimenticola sp.
GTGGAAAACTGTAAGAGGAGTTCGCTGTACAAGGAAAGTTTACGGACGGACAGACGGACGGACGGACGGACAACGTCATAACATAATACGTCCCGTTTTTCAAACGGGCGTATAAAAAGTATAGGAGTCAGCAACCACCTGCACTTAAGATAAACAATTAGACCTCAAATTGGTGGCCGGTGTAGAGAGGTTTTACTGTACTGTTGAGTATTTTTTCGATGATTTTAACACCCGCCATCTTGGATTTCAAAATGGCCGCCAATTGTAAAATGTGTGTATTAAAGCATGTAATTAAAATGTATACCACATCATGCTTTACATACTTAATTGGTGCAAATGACTGACAAGTGCAACAGGACTGATCATGAAGCTCTTATGAATATCATTTTGAGATTTTACGCCATTTGCCAGATGGCCCTTTTATGTCAAGATATTGCAGAATTTCACTTTTCGTCAATATATGAGCTATGGCAGTCTTCACCAAAACTCAAAAAGATTACAGGACATTCGGTCCTGTGCCCATGCAGATTCTGCAGGACCGAAGAAGGTTTCACCGGACCGAATCCGAGTTGCAATGTTTAAAATGTTAGTGATGGTCTGTAATTTCAATATAATTCAATTTTCAGAATGAAACCATCACTTTCAGATCATAAAATACTGAATCTGAACATTATAAGTTTCAATAAAAGCCGATTCTTAGACAGAATGAAAAATAAAATTCCAGCATTTTATGCCGGACATTCGGTCCTGCAATCTGAAAATATTGCAGGACCTGCCGAATATATACCTGTCAGGTCCTAAGGTCCGGCACTTTTGGCAAGACTGCTATGGTGTTACCAACACGTCATAAAATGTCTATAAATCCACTTTATAAATGCCATAAATGAAGTACAATGTATACATCTATGAATGTCAAGGTCACTGTGACCTTGACATTAACTGAAATATGGTTTCCGATCAATAACTTGACCATTCTCTTCAGCATTATTAAAGGTTTTCATATTCGGTATACACATTTAACTTGAGAATATTTGGGCCCACGGCAGGCGACACGTGTTCCGAGGAATACACCTCTAGTCTATAGTAATTTTCCAATATAGTGAAAGGGTAAATAGCATCCATGTTGAAAAAAAAAATCCCTACCTACCCACCCCTTGAGGACCTGGATCGTGGGAGGGGAAACAAAGATTATTTTATAGTCGGCCTTAATTTCCCAAATCATGAATACTGATGACCGAATATGATGTACCATGTTGATTCTTCAACTAACAACAAACTTTATATAAAGTTACCATTAACTATTTCTTATCGAAAGTCTACATCTGGGTTATCTATCTCCCTTGTCAGCATGTAATTTACAGTGAATTATAGGTAAACTAGGCGGGATATAACAAAATAGCAAGATGCATTCACTTCAATCATATGCATAATTTGCTATCTGTTATAATGAAAACTGCTGATGCTAAATCTGACTTCAGGTGTGATCAAATAGATTTACTGATCATAATATTTTAAAGCCAGTGGGAATGAGGCATGAATATGAAATCTGTGCAATGGAAGGAACAGTGGTTGGACGTGAGAAAACCTCCGCTCACTGCGGGGATCGAACTCATGGTCGTTGGTACGAGAGGCCGACATCGTAACCTCTCGACCACCGCTGCCGCCAATCAAATTGAATCAATGAACTATTTTTCTGAACATCTGAACTAGTGCCCAAAATTTTATATCAAATATTGAAAACAGTTATAATTTGCATTCGTATTTTAACAGCTTCAAAAATATGTTTCCCAGAAACCTAATTCTGTACTTTATGTATTCATGAGAACATGCATGTATGTATGCCCCTTCGGCCCCGAAGCGTTATCTGAAATTGACTTGGATAAGTTAGCAGGGATTTATGGATGGATGAACACGTGCCGGCATATGTGGCAATAAAATACGTTCACTACACCTGGCATTTTTGTTATATAAGATTATACAGTAATATTTAAATTAATGAACATAAAAGTACAGGAACACAGTCTTACCATTTCACAACTGCTCAGTGCACAGAATCTGTGCGTCCAATAACTTGTCTGTACTGTAGCTTTTCTTGGGCCCACACTTCGATTCTGCCTACTTGAGCATGTTGAGTAGGGTGCAAATAATGAGCGCAGTTGACTGGTAGTACTAGTGCTTGTGTTGGTGGTGTCACTAGACATGCTAGAGACAGTTGCAGCAGCCCGACAATTTAGTAGAGCGTCCGCGGCTTGGCGCAGCAGTTGCGCAGCCCGTTGCTGCTCCGCCGGATGCTCACTCATGCTTCACTGTAATTATAAGTGTTTAGACAAAATTACAATAATGATGTGTAGCGACTAGTCTAGTCCTTAAATATAAATGAGTATGCCATAGCTGATATCATTAGTCTCGTTCCACACAAGTCATTTCTGTTCTAATGTAGATAGGCCCTTTAAAGCTGGTTTGACAAACTAAATATATAATTAGTTAACATTTAACAATAACCATGATAACATTCATATGTAATTAGATGAAATATTTGTTGTCCATGTTTGCAAGCTCGATGATCGATGATTAGTGTTTAACGGCCTGTCGACAGCTATGATCATTTAGGCCGGGTCCACAGACTCGAATCCCGTGGTTCACCTATATGAATTGGGTGTGAGGATGAGCTATTCGGTTAATATGAAAATAAATATTTATGACTGTATTTTCTGCGACTTCTGGAGACAGCGATTGGTAAATAACTGAAAAATTCTTCATGATGTGCTAATAACTGGTATAACCCTGTCAAAGCGGTAGTAGGATGCCGCGGTATCAATGAGGTTCGACCATTTTGATCTAATCCATACAAGTAAATGTTCTACGAGGGTGGTGGTCAAAACTACCTAGTAAAAAATGAAGACATACAATGTACCCAAATATTATTGAAATCCATCAAGAGGTTTGAAAGTTGGAGGTAAACGCATTTGCGTTACGCAAGTTCTAAGTCCAATTTCACGACCTTGGCCTTGGGCACCCAGGAACATATGTGTCGCTCTATAATGTTCAGATATACACTGTACCCAGTCTTATTGAAATCCATGAAGAGGTTTGAAAGTTATTAAACATAATTGGAGGTAAGCGCAAGTTCTAAATCCAATTCCATGACCTTGACCTTGGGTTTTTGGGCATGGGTTAAGTGTGGAATGCAGAATCTTCTCCTGATACACCTTATGACCAAATATTATGTAAATTTGTCAAGCGGTTCAGCATAAATAGCGAAAACAAAACTCGGACACACGGTCCAAAAACAATATGCCTCCCGGCTCTTCGAGACAGGGGGCATAAACATGATAAAAGGTATGAAATTTAAAAGCAATTATATTATTTTGCGAAGGAAATCCTTATTGCCACGGTAATCATGGTACATATGTAATAGGATAACCCAGGCTACTCTACTCTTTGACCATGTTGACAAGAATCCCTACGATCACCAATATGCGCTTGCCATTATTGTGTCACTGCCATTTATTGGTTGATTGTGGCAATATCACGTTGCAGGGCTACCATATTTTTACCAAAAAAAATCCGGGCAGATTTAAAAATATAAAAATTAAGCGCGCGAACGACAAAATTTCAGGAAATTTAAGATCGCGAATGTAAAAATTTCAGCAAATTTAAGCACGCGAACGACAAAATTTCAGCAAATTTAAGCGCGCGAACGACAACTTATGAAGAACTAAATACAAATGAAATCGAAAATAAGAGCATTGACAGAAGATTATGATGAGTTTAATATCAAAATAAGCATATAATCTGTACTCGAGCCTCAATTGAAACAAAAAATCGTGATTTTTTACTGTTTCTTATATTTTTTTGTTTTGGAAATGGTCTAAAAAGTCCGGATTTTCAGTTGGATGTCCGGGCAGCCAGGCAGGGGGTAAAAAATCCGGGTAAATCCGGGCATATGGTAGCCCTGACGTTGTAGCTCCATACTTAGTCCTTAGTCCATGGCCTAATGGCACAACTTGTCTTCTTGGTAAATAGTGACTTCTCGGTATTTATGTTCACACACTGTAAATTAACTCGCAGGTACTTAAGTAAACATGATGGCGGACTGGGAGAACCTACCGGAGCTGATACTTGCCCAGATATTCAGCCACTTGTCAGTACTGGACCGTGTACACGTCACAAACGTCTGCCAGTCGTGGGCACAGGCGGCGGTCAGAAGTGAGGTGTGGAGAATCTTTGAACTGGCCGAATCTGATCTGTCACTTGTTGCCGCGAATGAAGAACTGCATTATTTCGATAGTGATAATGATTTTGTGAAAATGAGCCTGAAAAACTTATATTTAAATATTATTATGCGCTTCGGTAAATATTTCAGTAATGTCCAATTCTTCTATTTCGGTAATGACGAATCATGTTCTCTGCTTAAATGTTTGACTGAAAAGTGTACCCATATAAAGCATATTAATATACAAAGGTGTGGCGGATTCGACGATATCTGCAAGCCTGTTGTGAGCACGCTGTTACAAAGAAACACAAAACTGGAAAGCATAACCGTCAAGAACTTGGACAGTAATACTGTTAGTAAGAAGAATGAACCAACGCCGATTGGTCTTTACCATTCACAATCATTGCGGAAACTGTGGCTCGAACGCTCATTCCAAGCATGTAACCTTGGGAATCTGATGTACCTAGTTCGTCTTAGAGAACTTGTTATCGAGCCTTGCTACCTTAGCTACAGTCTGTTATTCCACTTGGCCGGCCACTCTCTACGTGACCTTTACATCGTGGCTCTATCAAAGACAACTGAATTTTATAACGAAGCTCTAAGTACTGACCAATGGACGGCGATTCGTAGCCAAGGACCAACGTTGCGTGTTCATTGCCAGTTTGGCGTTAGTCATGAATGGACTGAAAAGGAAGTGATTTTGAAACCGTCAATGCCAATAAGTGTACTGGTATACCAGAAGTACCTCTTGCTGAATTACCTCTTCCTCACCCCCCTTGTCTGCAACTACAGCGACACATTGCGGGTGTTTATCGACTGGAGCATGTCCATGGAAAGTTACACGGTTGCGAGAAATGCCCGCGATATACCGGTTATAAACCGGAACCTGCTGAAGATTGTCACGTGTTGTCAGAATCTCCACACCCTGGCGGTGAAGGAAATGTTGGCCAGCAGTACCATCCTGGCGATGGTGTACGTTAACCGCAACCTCAAGAACCTGCACGTCATGAAACAACAGCTGACCTACAAACACTTCACAGGCATCTGTACTGACCTTACCGAGGACTGCTTACGCTTTGTAGAAATTAATAGCAATACTGAACGATTTGGTGATGCTGTTTCATCTGTCGTCGGTTATCGATGGACTCCGTTACAAGGAAGCAAATTCATGGAGATTCTAATGAGAAAGACCGCACTCTTAATATAGCTAGTGTATACCCAGCAAGCAAGCACAAATGGGACCCATGTGGGCAGTATCTGGGCAAGCCCAGGGTCAGTTACCCATACGGGGCCCATTTAGGTCCC
>JBEVXV010000989.1:0-3393 GCA_040505915.1 Sedimenticola sp.
CACCACTCCCATACATTGCCGTGCATCTGGTGAAGACCCCAAGCGTTAACCCCTCCCGGCAGCGCTTTTACCTCTACCGTCTCTCTCCGATTCTCCCCTTTTTCTCCATTATCGTAGGGATAGTTACCATCGTAGTTGGCCTGTTCGCTGCTGATCTGTTCGCCAAAGGCGAAGGGGCTTTTGCTACCGGCGCGGCAGGCGTACTCCCATTCGGCCTCAGTAGGCAGGCGCAACGCCAAGTGTGGATGCGCACGATTGACCCTGGCGATAAACTTCTCAATATTTTTCCAACTTACCCTTTCCACTGGTCGCTCCGCACCTTTAAACTGACTCGGGTTCTCCCCAGTCACACCCTCCCATAGCGCCTGGGTACAGGCGCTATCTGCCAGCCAATAGCCCCGGCTGATCTTTACCTTGTGCTGAGTCTCACTGCTACTGCGTTCGACTTCACTTCCGGGTGATCCGATGGAAAACTCACCCGGATTGATCCAGCGCATGCGCTGGATGACCCCTGCCAGTTCAAACTCGGCATAGAGACCGTAGCGGTCTCGCCCCATGGCCGATGCCCAGCTGGGCCGATGCCCTACTTCCACGATCAATTGGTCGCTATCACTTCGCAAGCCCATCCGACCGGTCGGCGGCAGCGGCAGAGTACAGGGCAGTTGCTCAAGGTCGATCTCCTTGGAGGTCTCTATACCGCTTTGACCCGCCTCCATTTGACTATAGAGAAAATCACCCGCCCTGAAGGTGGCAATGGGACTCCCCCTTGAAGCGCTGGCCGGAATAGGGGGTTCTGGAACATGGTCGATAGTGAGCCGCCCTCCCCGCTGCCACAGTTGCAAGGGGCGGGATCGATTACCCTCTCTCATCCAGAGGGTGGATTGGGGGTTCAGATCCACCGGTTTGTGGAGGGTGATGCCACGCTGTTTAGCCGTCTCACTGACCGCTACCCATGCGGCCTCCATCAGGGGTTCACCGCCCTCCCACAGCGCCCTGTGATGACGCACTACCGAACGCTCCACATAGCCTGCCAACCCCTGGTCACCAGGATTTTGAATGACACTCTTGACAAACCGTTGCATATACCGTTCGTGGCACGGAGCTACTTCAGCACCCAGGGCCTTGCAGTACCCCATCTCAGCAGCGGAGATGATCGGCGGCAGCGCACCATGATAGGACTCCAGCAAGGCGACCACCCGCTGCTTCTGCTCACTATCCAGCAACCGGTGTCGCTCACGGTGGTCGTTAACCGCCTGCTCATCATAGGCAAAGCCACTCAGGGCAGGTAGCACACTGGGGTGCTGCCATAGCTCAGCCTCGGCACCCACATCCGCCTGGGCTGCCGGTAGCAGGTGGCGAGCGGCACGCAGTAGTCGAGGCTCAACCCGGATGGCGGGGGCCAGCAGGTCGAGGAGGTTGTCGGGGCCACTCTGAGCGGGGTCGATACCCCGCCCCATGGCCCGGCTGATACGGGGCAATTTTCCGGGCAGTGGCACACTGTGGTCCCAGACCACCTGGATATAGAGGCTGGCAAGGGCCTTGCTCCAGCAGCGACGGGGGGTCGGTGTAAGCACCAGTGGCGTGATGCCCCGGGCACGCAGTTGATGGCCGAAACGGAGCCACCCTGTTTGTGCCACCCCACTGCTGTCGTACTGGCCAAGGTCACTGAGAATCAGCAGCGGCAACCCCTGTGGTGGAAGTTGCTTTGTCGAAGGTGAGCTATCTAAATCATGAATATGTAAACCCGATTTACCGCGCAACCTTTTCAACTTGCGTTCCAATGCGCCAAAATCGCTCCAGTAGGGGATCAGCCGCTGGCTGATATCGATGATCAACTGGCAACGGGGTGCCCAAGCCGGTTTGTGCCGGTAAGGAATCCGATGCAGGGCATGACCCCGTCCAATCCGCCTGACCAACTGCGGCAAGTCGGGCTCCCTTGTGGGTTGCATTCCACCCAGCGCCTGCCGCAGAAAAGGCCAGAGTCGGCTCCAGGGAACCAGTGGCTCTTTATCCGGCACCCGATGCGTTGGGTTGGGGCTAGCGTCCGTTGCGCTGAGTGGCTTGGCCCTCCTGAACCACTCAGGTTGCTCACGGTCTGCCTCCTGGATCTCACGGCGGTGGTGAGAGTGCAGGTACCAGAAGCTGGCTTCGCGTTGCCGCTTTTCCTGACTAGGGGTGGTGAGTGACTCGCCCGGCACTCCCTGGAAAGGCATCTCTCCTTTTTTCTCTGTCGGCGGATCGCGCTTTTCAGGCTGTTTCTCGAAACCCAGTTGTGATGCGGTGTAGGTGAAGCGGTCATTATCACCACTCGCCAGCGCCTCGATCAGGTCGGCACGCCCCGGCTGGCTGCGGCGAAAGGCGCTGGGAGAGAAGGTCCGACGCATTGCGGCCATCCCGGTCAATTGATGATCGGGCTAAGTTGGGGTGATTTTTTCAGTGCGTAGTCTTTGATCCTGTTGAGTACGTCACTCTGTTCATCATGCCCTTCCGCCATGCCACTCACGGCGCGCAGTAGATCGAGGTACTCGGCCTGGCCGGGTGGGGTAACGCCCAGATCCTCGGCGGCTTGGCGATCTTCCCAGAGCTGTTGTGCCGCCTCTTTCAGTACCCCCGGCGAACACTTTTCCCCCGCTTCTTTGCCAAAATGGAGTTCGCCCCTGGCAACCAGATGTTGAATCAACGCCGCCTCCTCCTTCGGCAGATCCATATTCAGTACCAGACAGCGCCGCACAAAGGCGGGGGGTAGCTCCCGCTCTTCATTGGTGGTGATCACCACCAGCGGCGGTTCACTCCCCTGACTGCCAATGGTCTTGTGCAGATAGGGTACGGTAAAGGCGCCGTTGCCCAGAGTCTCCAGCAGCCCGTTGGGCAGATCGGCATCGGCCTTGTCGATCTCATCGATCAGCAGCACACTGCCCTGCCCCGGCTTCCACTCCTTCGGCCGCTCCGGCACCGGCCCGCCGTAGCGGCAACTGGCGTTCTGTTCCATGGCGCTCTTCCAGTCGTAGACCCACCAGAGCGGCCCTGGGCGCAGAAAGCGGGCCTCTTTGAGTTGTGTCTCGGCATCCCCCTTGTCGGCACCCGCCGCCAGCGCCTGAGCCACCCCCAGGCGACCCACAGCGTCGAAATGACAGTGGAGATCCTGGGCCTCATGGCGGGAGTGCACCACCTGGGGTACAAACAGCCAACCCAACTGATGTGCCGCCGCCCGCGCCAGCTGGCTTTTTCCAGCCCCCGGCTCCCCCCGGATCAGCAGTGGTCGGCGGGAGGCGAGGGCCGCTTCGATGGCGTAGACCTCCTCACCGAATTTATGCCTTGTCTCCGGCCAGGAGCCGAACTTAGGGAGGGTGGTCTTGGTACCGGGGGGGATTCGGGTTTTCATTGGTATTTCCT
>JBEVXV010000990.1:0-7732 GCA_040505915.1 Sedimenticola sp.
TTTTTAGCAGTGATCTGTTCCCTATTGTCCTTTACGTTGTCTGCTGCGGAGGAGGATGACTATCTTAGTGAAATCAACATGGAGGGAGAGAAAGTTGGCAAGCGCACAAGTGTGAGCCCGTATTCAGGTGGTGATGCTCCGGTGGCGGCTCGGCGGGCAGGTTTAGGCTTTACCCCTGGCATGTCGATAGATGCATTTGTGGTATACCTGGAGGAGACCTATGCAGGTAGTGCGGTGTTTTACAAAAAGCTTGAGTTGTGGAGTCAGGAAGAGATCTACGAGGCATATGCTGGTGGAGCATCCTATGCTGAAGTACGTAAAAAAATAATGGATCGTTTTTTGAAGAGACGTTAATGGCGGCCATAAAGTCAACAATTGAAGCGGCCATTAAGATGGACTGACCTTGATTATGATTTTAGCTGGAGAGCGTCATTAGGAGTGATAACAATAATGAGAAAGGTGAATAGCGTGAATTTTTTTCAAGTATCAACATTGGTAACAACCCTTCTACTGCTGGCAATCAGTAGTGTGGCGATGGCTGCCGAGGAGGGTGGAGAAGTTAGTGGTGGAGGTGACTCCTATGTCATTCCCCTCTATAAGGGTAAGCCTTATCTTCATGTGTTGCATGAGGGGCGTTCAATCAAGGTGCAGCGTGTCCAGGATGTCGACTATCAGCTGCGCGGCTATTTCGCAAAGACTATCAGAAAGTGCCCCCCCTTCTGTATCGTTGATATTTCGGTTGATCCTCGCGTTAAGACGGTAGGCGAGATTGAGGTATTTGAATTTATGGAGAATCAGTTGCGCGATGGTATTGGCCTGCTGGTGGATGCCAGAACTCAAAGCTGGTTCGAGAAGGGGACTATTCCCGGGTCGGCCAGTGTCCCCTTCACTGTTCTGAGTAAGGAGAATACAGAGCCGGAAATGATCGCTGCTTTGGAATCTTTTGGAGCCAAGAAGCGTGGTGAGGTTGGTGCCTTCACCAGTACCATGGAGAAGTGGGGTGTTGTGGAAAATGTGAACATGACCCAAGATTGGGATTTTTCCAGTGCCAAGGAGCTTGTTCTGTGGTGTAATGGTCCAGCTTGTGGTCAATCTCCACGCGCTATCAAGGGACTGCTTAAAGCGGGATACCCGGCGGCGAAGATTTACTATTACCGTGGAGGTATGCAGATTTGGCAGCTGTTCGGTTTGACGACAGTGACACCTCAGGGTTGAGTATGAGTCATAGCGGAAAAGATTTTCTCAAAGACAAATAGAGGAAGCTAGCTGATGAGTGATACCTTCGATACTGATATCTCCACATTAAAGGTGATGGTGATCGATGATAGTAAGACAATACGCAGAACTGCCGAAAGCCTGTTGAAACGGGCGGGCTGCAGTGTATTGACGGCCACCGATGGCTTTGAGGCGCTGTCGATCATCGCAGACAATAATCCAGATGTGATTTTTGTCGATATCATGATGCCGCGCCTTGACGGCTATCAGACTTGTGCTCTCATAAAGAATAACAATGAATTTAAAAAAACACCGGTGATTATGCTCTCCTCTAAAGATGGTCTTTTTGATCGGGCAAAGGGGCGGATAGTCGGCTCAGAACAGTACCTCACCAAACCGTTTACTAAAGATGAGTTGCTGGGGGCCATTCGCAAGTACGCGCAGCGGGCCGCATGACATCCGAGGTTTCGGGGTCTTACAACAACAAAAAACGGTAATATGGCACAGACTATGAGAAGCTTTTTTAAGAAAAACAGCTCGGCACCAGAGGGTGTATCTGACACGGACAAAACTGTGCTTGTGGTTGATGATTCACCTACAGAAACGCATATTATTAAGAAGATTGTCGAGGAGGGGGGCTACTCGGTAATAACCGCAGAGGATGGAGAGAGCGGTATCGCCGAGGCAAAACAGTCACACCCCGACATTATACTGATGGATGTGGTGATGCCGGGATTGAATGGTTTTCAGGCAACACGACAGCTGACGCGGGCACCGGAGACGGCGGATATTCCGGTGATTCTGGTGACGACCAAAGATCAGGATACCGATAGAGCTTGGGGAATGCGCCAAGGTGCAAAGGACTATGTGGTCAAGCCAGTTGTAACCGCAGATCTATTGCAGAAAATAAAGAGCGTACTGGAAAGCTGAAACGGTATGGAGTCAATAACAGCAGAAAAGACGGTCGAACTACTTCAGGATATCGAGAGTAGAAGCCGTAGGTTTGCCATAGGGCTGCCGCAGCAGGTTGAAGTTAAGCAGTTTTGGGAGGGTGTGCTTTTTGTCTCCTCGGGGATGCACTCGATAGCCCCCCTGAATGAAGTCAAAGAGATCCTGAATTACCCCTCAGCAGTCACTTCGGTTCCAGGTACCAAGCCATGGATACTGGGTGTTGCCAATATACGCGGAAATCTTCTGCCGCTTATCGATCTTCAGCTCTTTTTGGGTGGTACTGCAACGACAATTGGTCGGCGTAGCCGGGTTTTGGTCATTGATCACCAAGGGCTCTATGCCGGGCTTCTGGTTGGTGATGTAAAAGGTATACGTCACTTGACGGACGAGCAGGGGGCCCCCGTGCCTTTACTGCCCAATACCGCTAGGCGGTACATACAGCGCGCCTATAAGTTGGAGGGTGCGGTCTGGTCTGTGTTTAGTATGGGAATGCTGGCGGAGACCTCGGGATTCCGGGTTGCCGCTATATGAAGATGTACCAGTTATAAAACGACAGCTGATAGGCTGATACTAAAGAATTTTAGACAATAAGCTCTTTCGGGAGAGAGACAGAAATGAAAAAAAGGTCTGCTACGGGGACGGGATTTGCGTCCAATCGAGTTATTGTGTTCTTGACTGTAGGGTTGCTTGTTTCGCTGATCCTCGCCTTGTTAACTTTTGTACATGTGAGCAAATGGACATCAAATAATGAGTCCTATCTGATGCGTGCCTCTTCAATGCAGGTGCTGGCGTTGGAGATCACAGAGTATTCGCTGGCGAGTGCGGGTGGCGACCAGGCCTCTTTTGGTCGGCTCAGAGAGTCTCGTGATCTGTTTGAACGGTATGCAGAGGAGTTGAAGCGCGGCATCCCAGCTCAAGGATTGCCACCTTCACCAGAAGGGGTTAGAAAAGGAGAGTTGCGGGCAGTTGAGAACGGTTGGCTTGAACTTCGTCAGCTGACAGATGACATCCTTTCGAACAAAGAGGCGATCCTCTCCGTGCAGGAGTTTATCAACGTCATCACTGAGTTTGTTCCGCAACTGCAGGCGCTCTCTGAAGAGGTGGTCTCCAGCCTAGTGATAAGTAGCTCTGATCTTGCTCAGGTCGCAACAGCTACACGTCAGTTGATGCTCGCGGAGAGAATTGATAAAAATGTCTCGAAGGTACTGGCCGGTGGTCAGACTACTGCTGCATCGATCGATCAGTTCAGCCGCGATGCCGACCAGTTTGGTCGTGTACTTGAAGCGATGCTTGAGGGTAGTGACTCTTTGGGTATTAAGCCGGTCAGTGATCTACAAGCCGTCGCTATGCTGCGAGAAGTGGCGATGCTCTTTAGCTCAATCAACGATCATGCGGGTGAGATTATCCAGAGTATTCCTGCCGTTTTGCCTGCGCTTGAGGCGGGGGTTCAAGTAACGTCAGTATCGGACAAAGTTGAGGATGCTGTCACTGACTTGATTAAAGCCTATGGTAATAAACCGGGCCTGATTGAGATTTCTGGCATCAAGGCGGGGGCACCGCTATTGACGGTGCTGGGCATAGTCGCGGTGTTTTTCCTTATCTTGCTTGGTTATGCTCTGCTCATTCAGTCAAGACGACGGGAAGAGGAGAGTAAGGCGCAGAACGAGAGAAATCAGGAGGCTATTTTACGACTGCTGGATGAGATGGGCGATCTCGCTGATGGTGATCTCACGGTAACCGCTACAGTAACCGAAGATGTGACGGGAGCCATCGCCGACTCAATCAACTATGCTATTGAGGCGTTGCGCAGCCTGGTAACAACCATCAACGAAATTTCGGCGCAGGTATCATCATCTGCTCAGGAGAGTCGTGCCACTGCGATGCACCTTGCGGAAGCGAGTGAGCATCAGGCAGAGCAGATCACCTCTGCAACGGGTTCAATCAAGACGATGGCGACAACTATTGACCAGATGTCGGAGAGTTCTACTGAATCGGCTGAAGTATCCCGGCGCGCGCTTGAGATTGCCGGCAAGGGTGCCGAGACGGTAAGCCGCACCATCAATGGAATGGACACCATTCGCGAGCAGATCCAGGAGACATCAAAGCGAATCAAACGACTTGGAGAGAGCTCCCAGGAGATTGGTGATATCGTTGAACTGATTGATGACATTGCGGATCAGACCAATATTCTGGCACTGAACGCAGCCATGCAGGCGGCAATGGCTGGTGAGGCGGGTCGTGGCTTCGCGGTGGTTGCGGATGAGGTACAGCGTCTGGCTGAGCGTTCTGGTAACGCAACCAAGCAGATTGAGGCGTTGGTTAAAACCATTCAGGCGGATACCAATGAAGCGGTGAGCTCAATGGAAGCCACCACCACGGAAGTGGTCGCCGGTGCCCAGTTGGCAGAGGATGCGGGTGAAGCGCTACAGAAGATTGAGGCGGTATCCATACAGATCTCCGAGCGAGTTATGCAGGTGACCGAACTGGCCCAGCAACAGTCTCACGAAGCGTCCCTGGTGAATGACACTATGAGTATTATCCAGGAGATCACCACCCAGACATCTGATGGTACTAGCCAAACAGCTATGTCTATTGGGGCGTTAGCTGATATGGCTGATGACCTTCAGAGTTCAGTGGCAGGCTTCCGCCTCCCTGAATAATTGTTGGATAACCTCTGGCCGATGTGAAAAGCTGGTATGAGTGATGTTCGAGATAACAGCGCATTAAAGTGGATTAAAGGTGAGCTTGACTCAACCATTGATTCTGCTCGTCATGCCTTGGAAGGATACATGGAGGGTGATGGCGGCGGTCAGCTGATCGATAGCTGCGTCACTATACTTCATCAAGTCTATGGCACCTTGAATATGGTGCAGCTCTTTGGTGCTGCCATGCTGGCCGAAGAGATGGAGCTTGTAGCCAAAGCACTCCAAGAGGGTGACATTCAAAAGCGAGACGAGGCTGCTGAGGCGTTAATGCTGGGCCTGGTGCAACTTCCGGCATACCTGGAGAAGCTTGAGTTTGGTGCCAGGGATACGCCACTTTTCCTTCTTCCTGTACTTAACGAATTACGCGCAGTGCAAGGTGCTCCGTTACTTTCAGAGGTGGCGCTGTTCGCACCCGAATTGGAGCATAATCTAGCTCTCGGCTCAATTAGTGGGAAGGCCAACTCTTCACTCTCAAAATTGGCGCGAAAATTACGTCACCCCTACCATAAAGTGTTGCTGGGTCTCTATCGCAATCGCGATGCAGTCGATTGCCTGCAGGATATTTCAGAAATATTTGGTCGTTTGGAAGTAGGCTCCGGCACCGAGCAGGTAAAGCGGCTGTTTACCATCGGCAAAGTGGTTGCCGTAGCCATGGCAGAGGGCGAGATCGAGATTGGTATCGCCACCAAGCTTCTGCTGGGTAGCATCGACCAAGAGATAAAAAGGATTATTGAAAATGGTGAGCAGGCTGTTGCGGAGAGTCCTGACAGCGGCTTGTTAAAGAACCTACTCTATTACATCGCCTGTGCAGATGGTGGTAATAACCCACTGATTAGTCAGGTTAAGGCTGACTATGGCCTTGAAAACGCGATTGTCAGCCAGTCAGATCTGGAGCAGCAGCGTGGTCAGTTCGAAGGACCAAGTCAAGGATTGCTTGAGTCGCTACGTAGCGCTATTAGTGCTGACCTGACAGTAATCAAGGATGGATTAGATCTCTTTATCCGCAATGAAAGAGATGACCTTGACCGCCTATTCTCTCTTGCTCCACCGATGCACAAGCTGGCCGATACCTTTGCTATGGTTGGCCAGGGAGGCTTGCGTCAGAGACTAAAATGTCAGGCTGATCGGATTGATGAGATTAAGAGCACCTCGGCAACGCCATCAGAACAGGATCTTATGGCCATAGCCGGAGATATCCTCTTTGTTGAGACTTCACTGGAAAATCTGTCGGTTAGTGGAAACCAGCCTCTGGTGAGAGGTGATGAGACCCTGTTTACTGAGCTGCCAGCCGGTGAATATGACCGTTTGGTTAGTGCGGTAATGCATGAAGCCAGTATCGAGATAGCAAGAGTTAAAGACGCTATTGTCGAGTATATAGGGTCACCGCAAGAGTCTGCACTGATAGCCGAAGTACCCACAAGGTTCTCTCATGTTGCCGGTGCTTTCCGTATTCTTGACCTGCGCGACGGTGCCGGGCTGCTGGATGCGCTTGCTGCCTATGTGAGACAGGAGTTGCTGGAAAAACAGTGGGTGGCAACCCAAGAGGCGCTGGATTCATTTGCCGATATAGTCATCGCTGTAGAGTATTTTATGCAGGCGGTGACCGAGGGGCGCGGAATCCAGCCAGAAATTATCGAAGTGGCCCAAGCGGCCATGGCCAAACTGTCATTGCCTCCTTTGGATGATGAGGGTTCAGATGAAGCGGCTAACCTGGAAAGTATTGATGGTGGTGAAGCGGTAATTGAAGATGACAAAGCCGTACTGGAGGAGGGTGCTACCGCTGAAGAGGAGGTTGGGCTGGAGCAGCAATATGTAAAGGAATATAACCCCCTACCGGAAGATATAGATTCAGAAATACTCGATATATTTCTAGAAGAGTCAAAAGAGGAGTTGGCGGTAATACAGGAGTACCTGCCACGTTGGAAGCGCGACCATGACGATATAGATGCGTTGACAATATTTCGGCGTTCATACCATACCCTCAAGGGGAGCGGTAGATTGGTAGGTGCTGCTGCCATAGGAGAGTTTGCCTGGTCGATTGAGAATCTCCTTAACCGGATTATTGATGAAACTATCGAAGTCTCACCGGCTGTGCTTGCACTGCTCGATGAGCCTCTGGAGATTCTACCGGTTCTTATTGACGCGCAGGAGTCTGGCCAGACTCCTGCTATTGATATTCAACCAACAATGGATAGGGCGTTTGCCCTGGCAAACCCCCATACGGAGCCTTCGGAGCTGGCTGAAAAGAGTGACGTAGGCAGCGAAGGTGAGGCTGCGGAGCTGGCAGATGAGGCTGATGTGCTGCTCTTTCCCGGTAATCATCGCCCTGATGTCAATGAGGTGGTCGAGGTCACCTCTGTGATCAGCATGGATGAAGTGCTTTTCACTATTTTCCGGGAAGAGTCGATCGTCCATATTGATACAGTGAGGGACTTTCTGCGCAGGTGTCGCATATCTGCCCTTGACTGTCAGAATAATCGGGAGTTGATGAGGGCGCTGCATACTTTGCATGGCAGCGCAGACATGGCTGAGGTTGAATCCATTGCCAAGGTTAGTACGGCGCTTGAGTCGCTGGTTAAGCGTCAAAAACCACTGGATAACAGAGAGAAGAGCTTAACCCTAGATCTGATAGAGCGTGGCACGGAAATTATCCAATCGGTACTTGATGTCATTAATGTCCCTGGTGTGGAACTACCTGGCTGGGAACAGTTGCTGGCCGAGATTAACGCCTGTGGTAAGGTTCCTACGCCGATAGAGAGTGTGGGTGAAGCAGAAGCAGAGGTCGAAGCAGAAGCAGAGGTCGAAGCAGAAGCAGAGGTCGAAGCAGAAGCAGAGGTCGAAGCAGAAGCAGAGGTCGAAGC
>JBEVXV010000991.1:0-5684 GCA_040505915.1 Sedimenticola sp.
ATTCACACTCTTCCATTGCATCTTTTCCCTATGAGCCATTCCGGATCCTGATCTGGTGATCCAGAGGGTCAATAACATGGAATAAGAGACTAATCTCTGTTGTTTCTCGATCCACCTGAGATCTGCCATCATAACTTTGCATCCTTCTTTCCAACACCGCCGTTCACCTCTTGCTTGAGCAATTCGATTTCACTTCTCAGTTGTTCGTATTCATGCATCTTGCTCCGTAAGAAAGTAACTGTCAGATTAGCCTTCTCCTCTACCCCCTTGGGAGTCAATAGATAGCCGTATGCCATTTTATTTTTACTGCGACGAAAATTATTAGCTTTGACCCACCCTTTTTCTACCAACTTTTTCAGGCAATAGTTGAGCTTCCCAAGGCTCATTCCTATCTCTTTTGCGTGCTGCCTCTGGGAGTAGCCTGGATTTTTCACCAAGCTTCGCAGTAGATTTAGGTCGTCGCCTTTCACTAAGATTGGATATTTGGGGTTATTAATCCGGCATATTCACGTATGAAAGAGCATCGTGAACAAATCTTTGAAATTGTGCTGTCGCCGTAACACGCCACACCGCGCAGTCAATATCAACCAGCCACACACTGTCTGTTGAATTTTATCTGCGGGTATTACCATCGCCGAACGTATTAAAGAATAGCTGATGAGCTACGCCAGAGATTCAACAGAACGGATGCTACGATAGTAACTGCTTTACCTGTTCTGAGCTTTATGTCCAGCAAAGCTACCGCCCTATCGTGCTGTTTATCCGGCACAATTATAGAGAAGTGATTTAATGTCTATGACAGTAACACAAACGGCGTACTGCTCACATAATGAACTTCAACAAAAACAACACTATAATAGGGTAACTGATAACGATTTAGGCTTTTTTCACTGACGCGGCAGGGAGGGTCACCCGACGCTCTCCTCCGAGCATGCTGAGCAGCAAAATCACTCGCTCTTCCGAACGCTTTGCCTGGAACATTGCGGCACATCCAGCAAAGGGACCATCCTCAATATAAACTTGTTGGCCAGGCGTAAAGTCATCGAGCACTTGAGGCAGCACACCCTTTTCGTCAACCTGCTCTATCAGCGTGCACATAACAGGCTGAGGCACAGCATTTATCCTGCTACCGAAGCGAACCAGATTTGAAACACCCCGGGTAGACCTGATTGGTGCAATATTGGTTTGTCCCAAATCCAATCTTACGAAGAGATAGCCAGGAAAAAGCGCCTCTACCGACAAGTAGCGGCGGCGTCTGCGCGTGCGCCACTTACTGCATTTTGGAAAGAAGCACTGGTAACCCTGGTAACCAAGATTTTCGTAAGCCACCTGCTCTTGGCTGGGTTTAGTCTGCACTGCATACCACTGATCCATTCTCTTCAACCCCGTCCTTCTTCTCGCTTGAACTCACCTACCCCGAACTCTTGCGTTCAATAGTTGAACAACAATCTACATCAGTTAAGGGAGCCTTGTAAAGAGCTCCGTTCAGCTATCGCGGGGCTTACTACTCAATCCCTCAAACTACCTTGTAGTACTCGGTGTACCAAGCAATAAACCGTTCCACTCCATCTGTCACTTTGGCTTGAGGTCTATAGTGCCTGCGCATAAATTGAAAATCACTGTATTTTCAGATATTTGATTTATGCGGAGACCACTTCAATTTTGAAGTTCTCTGGCGATATTAGGATCTCAAATGTACGTTTTCTGCTCATATTCACTGTTTTTCAATCAGATTTTACAAGTTAATTTCGTTGAAGCTTTCAGGTGACATCTGTAACTGATTGTATTTACAGCTCTTTATAAATTTTACTCCGCTGACTTAAATTTATGCGCAGGTTCTACAGACCTCCCTAAACCTACTGCCAAAAAAGGCTGCATGCAATTGATTCAATAGGATTAATACATCTTATTGAACACTTGTTCCGCAGGCATGAAAAGATAATAGATTGATTTTGCAGTATATTATTTTCAACACTGCACCAGAAGCCCCTCAGTCTGTCCAAATAAATAGGTTGTTTTTGGGCAGTTTGGGGAGGTCTGTACTCGCATACGATAGCTGTTCTCGCTGCCTCGGACCTTCTTGCTCCCCAATGGGCGGGGGTTCTCGGCAAGTGCAGCCACCCGCTCAAGGAGTCTTGGAATCATAGTCTTGCCAAGCTTTCTTAGTTCCTTTTCGGCCGACCGCTTCCATTCGACCCTATATGAGACCATCTTTTTGCAGCTTTACGATTAACTCCTTGTGGGATAAGGTCGGCTCTTCTCGTCTCTCAGCAGTTGCCACCAACTCCTCTACATCCTCAACAAGCTCTTCAAATTTGGAGATTGGCAAGACAATCGATCTCTTCTGGCCCGTCCCATCTGTAATCTATTGTGGATGAAGGTCATTCAAATTGATCATTGTCGGTAGCGCCTTACCTATTTACGCTTTACGCAATTGCCGCTAATTTGAGGGGCGTGCCAAGTGCGTTTTACTTTCAGTTGCTACCTCACTCGAACGTTCTCCAAGCTTTTTCTTAAAAACACCCAAAATTCCTATAAGGCGGTGGGCGGATGCTATTGCCAGTTGTAACTTTTCATACCGCTCCTGTGGTGTTTCCGGGTAGTCGTGTGTAAATTCGTTTCTGATGCGGCGCAGGTCCGACCATTCATCCGCTGATGGCAGCCAGAGCAATTGCTCCAATCGATTGAGGCGATCTATGGCCGGCATGGCTGCGATAGCCTCACCAAGGGCGATCAAAATCGCAGGAATGAGACGAGCCCCCATATCATCCTGCAGGCGTGTATAGCGGTAGGCAAACTGATCCAGAAGGCGGCGGTCTTCTTTACCCAAGCATAAAAGGTCCTGTGCGGCGACGTTTCGTTGCGCGAGATCGGACAAGGCATCTTGTAACGCCTCTTCATGGGCGTCACATGTAGCAACGGCCTGTTCTAATGCCAGATTTTCAGGGGTTGTGTTCATAGGCGAATACCTGTCTCGTGTGCTACCCGGATGATTGGACGCGAATCATCATCCGTTTCGATAATTACGTCGATCTTGCGCTCACCCATGGCCCGTTCAAGCTTGCTAAGAAATTGTATTTTCCGCATAAGGCCCACACTTTTGCTGGCTATCTCAGGACGAATCAGAAGGTCAATATCGCCGCCACGCCGACTGTCATCCACTCGGGATCCGAACAACCAGACCTGGGAGTTGTCCCCATACACTTCTTGGGTCGCTTGTCTGATTGCTGCTATTTGTCTCTTGGTTAGGCGCATATTTGTTTACGTTTTACATTCATGAATTATCTGATTGTGCACATCACGAGGAGCCATCCAGTGTATCTGTGGTGCCGATTAAACCGGCCACGCCGGTGACCCATACTTTCATTCAACTCGTCCCTAACCCGGCATAGCCGGAAGCAATTATATGGCTGGGCGCGCTATGCCCTAAAGGATTACCTTCGGTCACGAACCGAGGATATTTCACGATATCGGCGGTGCGCACGGCGCACCCTACCTACCAATATCGTACTGTTTTTAATATCGATAGAGTTTGTCGTATGTTCCGATGTTGACCAGCAAGAGTTCTCTTTCCTGAATGATAAATTCCAAGGTGATTCGATAGCTGATATTGATCGAAACCGAATGCAGACCTTCCAGCTTTCCCTTTAGAGCATGCAGGCGAAGTGATGGATGATAGGGGTCCAACTCCAGAAGTTTCAATGTCTTATGGTATTGATTCAGTATATCTGCGTGCCTTTTTAGAAACCGTCTCTCCCGCTGGGCGTAACTCTCAGTAAAGATGAGACTGTAGGTCATGCTTTGACAATTTGCTCGATATGCTCGCCAGCACTCTCTTTGACATACTTCTCGTCGGCATAATCCTGTTGTACCTCTAGAAGAGCCGCCTCAAGTTCCATCTCACGCAGGTAGTTGTAGTGTTCCATTTTCATCACAACAAAGCGTTCCTTGCCACGAACAGAGATCATCACCTCCGGATCTTCAGTCAAAGAGATTTCCAGAATGGACACACCTTTTGTTTTGAGGTCATTGGCAGTAATAGTATTCATAATAATACTCTGATTAGACACCTTAGCGTGCTATTGATAGTATCATTATGATGCTATTGATGACCGCTTGCAAGGTGTAGCCTCCTGTTTATGATGGTATTGGTAAGATCTTACATGGTGGAGCAGGACCCCACGGCGAAACCGTCATGCATAATTAATTCAATAATTACAGCATGATACAATTAACTGCGAACAAAAGCAGATTTTTCAGATATAAATTACCCTGAGAATTTATGTTTGAGATAAACCGTTTTGAACCTTCATAAGATGTAACTATTCAGCTATACCTAATTTTGGGGCTGTTTTCACCAGGGGTCGGAGTCGATCGCGTCAATATGGGTGGAAAATGCACCTTTTTACGGCGCAATGCTTCCGCTCCCAGCTCACGCTCCTTACCCACATCCATGTGGGCAATCGACTCCGACCCCAAACCCAGCTGAATAGTTACCATAAGGTTACCTTACAGCCAGTACAATCTAGTGAGTAGAAGGACTTTATATTCTTAATGGGAGCTCATCATTATCTTGGGGCGTTACCCAATATTGGTCATACCCTGTGGTATATCGCAAAGTTCAGGGTGAGTGGTTGGCATTACTCAGCTTTTCTGCTGCGGCATGGAAGTGTGCTGCATGCGATCAGTGGATTGGCTGGCACTTTCGCCTTCAATACAACCGTTTACATTTGATTGCCAACAACCGTCGTTTTCTGATTCTTCCCGAGCACCACTACCCTAACCTGGCCTCTCGCATTCTTTCCTTATGCGAGCGCCGAATTTCTCAGGACTGGCAGCAACATTTCGGCTACCCCTTGTTATTGCTGGAAACCTTCGTCGATCCGCTGTACTTCCACGGGACCATTTATCGTGCGGCCAACTGGGTACATGTAGGTAATACCTGCGGGTTTCGTCACACTCGCAAGGGTTACAGCCCTACCGCTCAACAACACAAGCAAATCTTTGTGCGGCGGGCTCAATGATGATTAGGGGCGGGATGCGGCGAATATCTTCAGGTTTGCTCCGTTGATGACACTATCGCCATGGAGCATCCAAAATCATGTTAACTGCCGATCAAATGCGCACCTCGCCCGCGTTTTTCTTTGATATTCCCGATCCCCCCTTGACGCAAACAAGGGCAACGCCATTCTTTGGCCTGCATTCTGTCTATTGCGGCCGGTGCGGTGCTGTGTGGAATGGAAGGCTATAAAGCGATCAGCGGCTGGGCAGGCGACTTGGGACAAAAAGCGCGGCAACAATTTGGCTGTCGCAGACGAAAGGGACGTTATGTCGCGCCCAGTCGCACCACATTTAGAGAAACTCTGACTCGCATCGACCCGGCTGAACTCGACCTTGCGCTACGAGGCTGGAACGCGCAGTTTGCCGAAGATGATGAGGGGCTGGCAATTGATGGCAAGACCCTGTGTAACGCGATCGATGAGGATGATCGCCAAACTCATGTCCATGGTGTTGTAGGCCATCAGACAGGTCGTTGCCACACTAAAAAAGTCGGCGCACCGCCGGTAGAAGGGAGTGATGAACTCAAACAGACCAACGAAATCGGTATGTTCATACCGGTCATGGGTACGCTGGATATTGATGGCAAAACAATCACCGGCGATGCACTTTTAACACAGCGCAAC
>JBEVXV010000992.1:0-3295 GCA_040505915.1 Sedimenticola sp.
CGGCAATGGAGATACGGAAGTCATCACCATACTCCTCATGCATACCCAGGGGCGCGGCCCGGTAATTGTTCAACAACTGTGCAACCTGGAGATCGGACAGTGGTTCCCCCTCAATCCGACGCACATCCGGCGGGAGTTCATCACTCGGGACAATTTGTACAGCTCCCACACAATCCATTCCGATGGCTGCCAGCAGATCAAACGGATGTGATGTCATCGCCTTAAATCGCGTCTGGATCCGTTCACGTATCTGAGAGTTGTCGGGCAGGAGGTTGTCAAAATAGTTAAAGACAACCTCACCAATATAGGGTTGCCTGCGCAAGGGCATAGAGAGTGAAATCGGACGTGCCCCTTTTATCTCCAGCCAACTCGTGCTGTAAGTAAAGGAGAGTGCTCCAGCTGGGCTCTTGGTAAGCTCTCCGGCCTGGATACCGTTCATCCATACACCGAGTGAGCGACTCTTATTTACCACGGCTCGCTCCATCCTTCGTCACTCCCCTCCTCCACAGATTGACCTTTGGGGATAAGGTGTAGTTCGAGGTCGAGCGCAGAAATGAGGCGAAACAGAGTATCGAGGCGCACATTATTGGGTCTGGTCTCAAATTTGGAAACGGTATCTTGCCGAACGACGGTCTCTTCAGCCACGGCGGTTTGCGACAAGCCTCGCGCCTTACGTTGATCCCGATAGTACGTCGCCAGATCTTTCGGTGAATGTATCAGCATGGTGGGCTTCTCCGTGACGGATGACACATCAGTAATTTACACGCGATAACAGATAAATCTAAATATATACGATGTTGCGTGTATCTGCAAATATATACGACATCGCGTGTATTTACCTACCTGTACCCATAACTCCCCCACAAACTAATCTGCAACCTTTTGGTAAAACATCCCTGCCACCTACTCGCCTTCCTCACGATAAGACAAGCACTAAGAGGGTATCAGCAAAAGTTTTCTTACAGGGTTGCCATCTGTCACTACATGCCAGGCCTTACCGTGATGAAATTGATGTGACTGCGAGGAAAACCAAAAGCACCGCACATGGAGAGAGGGATAAAGAAAAGGCCTGGAACTCTGACTGAGTTCAGGCCTTTTAGATGTGGTAGCGGGGGCAGGATTTGAACCTACGACCTTCGGGTTATGAGCCCGACGAGCTGCCAGACTGCTCCACCCCGCATCTGACGAGGGCGCATAATACACAGCTCTCGTTTATAGGACAAGTCCTTTCTATAAAGATTTATAAGATGAGATGTAAAGGCTTAATTACAGCAGGCTTTACGGTAGATATTGGGAGGAAGTTATTTGAACTACCCTCCCCCTGACCGCTCTTCTTATAGAGCGCCCGGTCGGTTCTATTGTGATTAGGAGGCAGCAAATACAGCGGCACAAGCCGTCAAAAGGCCTGCCGGGAAAAGCCCCAGGAGCAGTATAGACAAGCCGTTAATTGACAACACCACACGGGTATCCATGCTTGCACTCAGTGGTGTCTCATCTTCAGGCTTATCAAAGTACATCAGTTTGATGATACGCAGATAGTAGAAGGCTCCGATGATGGAGAAGAAAACAGCGACCAGGGCCAGCCATGTGAGTCCGCTACTGACGAGTGCTTCGAGCACAACCAGCTTGGCAAAGAAACCAACGGTGGGAGGAACGCCCGCCATGGAGAACATCACCAGCAACATCATTGCGGCGAACCAGGGGCTGCGTTCATTGAGACCCTTGTAGTCGGTCAGTTTATCCGCTTCGAAGCCTCTGCGGCTCAACAGCATGACGATACCAAAGCCACCCAGTGCCATTACCGCGTAGGTGATGCTGTAGAACATAGCGGCGGCATAACCATTGGCGCTACCCACCAGTATACCGAGCATGATAAAACCGACATGGGAGATGGTCGAGTAGGCCAGCATCCGCTTGATATTGCCCTGGGCAATAGCAAAGACGTTACCGACACCCATGGAGAGGATGGCGAGGATGATCAGCATCCCTTGCCAGTCAGCATGTAGACTGCTCATGCCATCCACCAGCATACGCATGGCAAGAGCAAAAGCAGCGATCTTCGGCGCACTACCAATAAACAGGGTAACGGCGGTGGGTGCGCCTTGATAGACATCAGGCACCCACATATGGAATGGAACCGCACCTAGCTTGAAGGCGAGACCGATAACGACAAAGACCAGACCAAACACCAGAACGATCTTATTCACATCGGCACTGGCAAGACCCTGGGCTACTGCCTGGAACTCGATGGAACCAGTGGCACCATAGATCATTGAGATACCATAGAGCAGCATACCCGATGCCAGCGCACCGAGAACAAAGTACTTCATCGCCGCCTCGGAGCCCTCACTGGAATCGCGATTGAAAGCAACCAATGCGTAGAGTGAGAGTGCCAGCAGTTCGAGACCGAGATAGACCGTTAGGAAGCTGTTGGCCGAGACCATCACCATCATGCCGAGAACAGCAAAGAGCCCAAGTACGTAGAACTCACCTTTAAACAGATCGCGGTCGATCAGGTAGTCCTTGGCGTAAAGAAAGCCAACGGCACTCACTATGTAGATGGAGATCTTCAGTACATCGCTCATAGCATCACGAACGACGCTTCCATCAAAGATAATTTGTGATCCTTCACCGCCAGTCAGCAGAGTAATACCCACGGCCAGCAGCAGGCTCACCTGCGTTATCCCGTAGCTAATTATACGCTGCTCCTCCTTGAGGAAGAGATCGACTACCAGCACCACACAGGCGGCTGTCAGTATAAAGATCTCCGGTAGAACCGGTATCAGGTTGGATATGTCAAATTGCATTGATACTCACCAATTCTTTATAGGCCGGCTTATAGCTTGGAGACGGCAATATGTTTCAACAGGTTGCTGATGGATACATCCATCACTTCCACCAGAGGTGCAGGCCAGAGGCCGAGAATAAGAACAGCCAAGGCCAATGAGCCTAGGATGAAGGTCTCACGCTTATTAATATCTTGCAGACCCGCTACAGCTTCACTTGCCACCGCACCAAAGAGCACACGTTTGACCATCCACAGGGTATAGGCAGCACCTATAATCAGCGTGGTAGCCGCAAGGAAGGCGAACCAGAAATCGGCACGGAAAGCAGCAAGGATCACCATGAACTCTCCGACAAACCCTGACGTACCAGGGAGCCCGGCGTTGGACATGGCAAAGAAGACCATAAACCCGGCAAACACCGGCATGGTGTGAACTACACCACCATAGGTCGAAATCTCACGGCTGTGCAGACGATCATATAAGACACCGACACAGAGGAACATGGCTGC
>JBEVXV010000993.1:0-4067 GCA_040505915.1 Sedimenticola sp.
CTTTAGTTGTTTCTCTAACACTATATTTCATATCAAGAAACTCATTTAACCAGAGTCCTAGATATTTGTATGATGACTCGATGGCTAGTACCCTATTACCACATGTGAATACGAAGTTAGATCTTGGAAATGATGGTGGACGGAAGTGTACAATTTTCGTCTTGTTTTCATTAATTGTCATTCGCCACTTCCTACTCCAATCATTTACAACATCCAACATTCGTTGCAGGTCGGTTTCGTTTTCGCACATCAAAACAATATCATCTGCATACAATAGCATCGACACACGATCATCATCAAAATTAACACCACAATGCAGACCATCTATTGCTTCTGTTAAGTCATTCACATAAAGTGAAAATAGTGTTGGCGACAAGACACAGCCCTGCTTAACACCTAGATTGACATCAAACCATTCTGTCAAATCATCATTGACACGAACTGCACAGGACACGTTACTATAAAGTGACTGAATTGCCCCAACTACTTTCCCATGCAAACCAACAGACATTAGCTTGTACCAGAGACAATCCCTGTTCACAGTATCAAATGCCTTTCTAGCATCTATAAAAGCTACAAATGTACTTTTGCGCTTTGTTTTCCGGTTATTAACAATCGAATATAAAGAGTACACGTGATCCATGCAGCTTCTACCTTTACGAAAGCCATTTTGGTAGTCACTTATTATATTGTTGGACTCTAACCATTTAGTCAATCTGGCGTTGAGTATAGCGGCATATATCTTACATGGCACTGATATAAGGGTTATCGGCCGATATCCAAGGGGGTCCCGTAGATCACGTTGTCCCTTGGATAACGGTTGAATAATCCCCTTATTCCACTCACTTGGAATATTACCGGATGCGAAGACGAATGCAATGATTTTATGCAACAGATCTACACAAGTGTCATTACGAATAACTTCTGCGGGTATAGCGTCAACACCAGCGGATTTATGCAACTTTGTGCGAAATACGGCTTTGTGAACTTCAGCACGTGTTATCGGTACATTAAGATCGTCACAGTTTTGCTGTTGGAACGTAGCACCGTTTCTATTTGATATAGCGGCCTTAATATTATCAAGATGTGGAGCATTAAAATCATTGCCTTCTCCTTCACTACTGTACAGACGTTCGTAATCGTCCTTCCACCGATTCAATACCCGATCTTTATCAGTGATAACTTCACCATTTACATCTATAACTTCACATGGAATTCTATTAGGCCTTTCATTAGCCATACCTAACCGACCTATATCCTTCCAAAACTCCCTGGTCTTGCTACTATCTATTAGTTTATCGTGAATGTCAGTCTGTTTCTGCAACTGATATTTCCTCTTATATTTACGGTTTACCTTGTCGAAAACTTTTCTAGTGTTACTGTATGTTTCTTTCAACCTTCGTCTCGCAATACCAGGGGTTTTGCATGATAACCACACTTTTTCATCTCTACATACCCTATCCCACAGTTCCTGTAGTTCCTCATTCCAATAAGGTTTACGCATGGACTTATTACACTTACCACTATGCAGACGTTTCTTACGTAGTTTGGTTGCCATCTCATTCTTAAGCAACAGAGTAAATTTGTAATATGCCAAATTCGCATCTTGTTCAATCTGAATGGCATTCTCAATGGCCTGTATTGTACTGTGGATTTCTACGAGAGCTGCTTCGTCGTTAAGGAAACTGTGGGGCAGCGTATCAACATGAAAACGTGCGGTCGTGTTATCATCTCGATTACTCTGTGACTCGATAAGTGTATGTGATAGCAACAATGTACATTCTATTAACGAGTGATCTGATACTTTCTCGTGAATCTGAAGATTTAAATCACTAATTATTTTAGTCATTGTGTGTACTTGGAAACCTTCATAAGATGACAACTGTTCATATGGAACCAGCATATAGTCCACCACCGACCTTCCTCTATGTGAAACATGAGTAAAGCCGTTTGTACCAATACGTCCATTAAGCATACACATATTGCAATCTACTAGGAAGTCAATTAGCAGACTGCCATATTTGTTACTACCTTCGTCGATAACTTCTCTATGTGGCACCATATCAACGCCTTCGATATAGTCTATGTCATCGGCCACTCTCGCGTTAAAATCTCCACATACATGTATTAGACCCTCGCTTTGGTACTGGTAGACTTGGCTCATAATTGTGTCGAAGAAGTGCTCTGGATCGTTCGTACGAGTTGACCCATCAGGCGGTAGGTAACACACACACATACAAATGGGCTCATGTGCCACTCGTCGAGGAATAAGTTTTACCCATAATACGTCCTGTAGATCTCTGTTTATCAATATACACTCGTAGTCCTCCAGCAAGGTTTCACGAACGAGGAACCCTACACCGCCGGCACCGCGTCTCGCATTGGGGTGGGTATAACTTCTGTTGTGTCCTATCCATTTGAAGCCTTCGAGCGTTATTTTATCGTCCTTACGTAAGAAAGTTTCACAAATGGCAATGATATCCAGATTTAGTGATCGTGACACAGTTTCGCGAAACACTCTATTGTCGTGGTCTATGAGCGACCAACCGCCCACGTTCCAAACACCAAGCCGTATACATCCCTATCGTCCCCTGTTGTCCGGTCGACGTCCAGTATTACTGTTATTTCTATTTCCGCGAGCCCCATTATCACGCGGGTTATCGCGTGGATTGTCACGTGGGGCGACTCTATTTCTGTTGTTACCGGTGTGGTTTTCGTTGTTGTTGTTGTTGTTGACCCTCTGTTGATTGTTAGTGTTGTCAGTAGTCGTACGTTTCCTGACAAATCTCCCATTAATGTTGATATATTTGTCCGATTTCCCAATCTCAGATAGTATTGTCTTAATGTTGGACTCATTTGTGCGTACTTCTAGTGGTCTATCGTCTTCAATGTACACGTTACGAAATGTGCGATTTTGCCTAAGTGAGTTTTTGTGTTTCATGAGTTTGGACTTCTGAGCCCCCGTCTCAACTGTGGCTATAATTACACCTGGTCTCTTATCAGGATAATCTTTTTTGCGCGAGACAGATTTGATGATAATGTCATTTATTTTCATGCCGTCTCTAATTAATCCGTTGACTTTGTTTCGCGTAATGGCTGTGTCATGTTCCTCTCTCGGATCGCAGTCCATATTGCGTATTACAACATTGAGATTTTCATGTGTCCTATCACTTGTTGAATTCGCAGTCGCCTCAGCGTAACTCTTTCGCACATTATCCACTGTACCACTGAGCCTTTCAATGTCGGAGTTCACTTTGTCTCGAACGGCTGATACCTTCTCCTCGATAAGATCAGTGGCCCTCGTCGCGAGTTTCTCTTCTATCTTCTTAGAGAGGTTATCCACTCGGTTATTAAACTCCGTTCTTACGGCTGTTATCTCCCCTTTCACCATTCTCATAAATTCATTGCGTAATCTATCTTCGAGCTGATCAAATCTCGACGCAAATGTATCTTTCATTTCGTTTGTCATTAATCGCATTTGCTGGATAATTTCCGAATCCGCGTTGTCGTTGCATGCCCGTTTTTTCACTGGTGTCTCTAGTGTTTGATCGTCATTTTCACCATTTGATAGCGGACGTTTACGATTGTTCTCCGCGCCGCGATTACCCATGATGCTCCTCTTTCCACCGTCGGTCGTAGCAGACGTCGCGCACGATGTTGGTACTAATGACGTTATTAGCGCAACATCAGCAGTCCTATGTTCAGGTGTCGGTGTGGTATTCGTGTCCGATACAGCCGAAATCTGCTGTGAGCCCATCACCGATTCCACGTACGCCTCGGATTCACCAACCGCAATTACTGCGTTCGACGCCATCACAAATAGACCCTAGTCCCACTCCTCAAATGTCTCGGTAAATCACAAATCACCAATCAACCACCAATCACCAGAGCGTGACGAATTGACCGCGAGCAGATTGCTCACCTGTTGAAAATCCGGAACAATGGAATTGCCAGTGGGTGGGGTATGGCGGTATCTATAGATCAATGTCAACAACTCCAAAAAATGCTCATATCAGCAAAATCTAGTCACAAAACTGCGTTTTACCACTACATATAGTTAAAAGTAC
>JBEVXV010000994.1:0-6640 GCA_040505915.1 Sedimenticola sp.
TATTGTTAGGTAAAATATTAATAATAATTTTTTTTTTTTTAAATAAATCAAATATCTCATTATCATTCATGTTTGTACTGTGTTTTCAATGTGTATTAATGTGTTAACTGTGATTCATATGCACACCATTTTACAGTATACAAACGAAAACTATTTGTGGTGTACTGTACTGTCGAAGTGTATCTGAGTTCACTGCGAACCACATACACGTCTCGCTGTGTTGTTTCCGGACTGGAAATATATAGGAATAATTGTGGTGTACCGTGCTGTCGAAGTGTATCTGAGTTCACTGCGAACCACATACACGTTGTCTCACTGTGTTGTTCAGTTAGATATTTGTCAGAACTTGTAGTTGTATACAGAACATACTATATTAGCAGTACTTGTACGAAACGTGATTCATGTCTGTTAAAGACATAGACAATTTCTTATTGCGGCACCTGGTTACAGTTCCACAGAGGGAAAGCAGTTATATCTGTGTTCTACTATCAGACAGCAAAGCAGCACGTTTGAAGCAACTGTCGGATAACTTGCAGAATTTTCCATTGGAATATCTGTACCGCAAAGGAGCAACCACCTCTGAATGCTACGAGTTACTGCGCTCAGAATTACCAAAGATTGAACAAAAACACAAAAAGCCGGCAATTGTGTACGTGTGGACTGGTACATGTGATATTACTAGACGATCGACATCCAACAATCGTGGTACAATTGTTGTCCGCTCGCCTGGTGATAGGACCATCAATAGTGTAATTGAAATATATAGAGAAATTATATCATTTGTACTGCAACGTGGTGGACGCGTCAAGTTCATTGGCGTGCCAACGTATTCTGTTACACTTTATAACAAACATAGGGATCCCCGTGGTGCATCAGAGGAAAAGAAGGCTGACGAGGAGGTTAACAGACAGATTCAGAGCCTAAACACAAACATTTTGGAATTAAACAGTGAACTTGGTCGTAACACATTGAAATTTAATGCAGACTTGGTGAAATCTAGGACAAAGAGAAATACAATTAACTTTCGATTTCTTACCGACGGTCTTCATCCGGATATTTTATTAGCAAGAAAGTGGTTACGACGAATTCAGTTAGACATTGTACGAGAAGCATTTGCATCCAACGAAGACGAAATATTTGTGGATCCGCAGGAGTTGGAGGCGTTCAATTTAGTTGAAAATGCAAACTGATTCTTCACGCGAAGAATGTGGGGAGTCGGCAGGGGCCGAATATGTTACAAAAACCGAGTTAAGGCATTTTCTCAGTGAGATGACTGAGACCATTACCAACAATATATCTAGAGAAATTAATAAAACAGAAAGCTCACCTCCCTGTCGTACACCATCCAGGACACCTTTTGAGGCAGAAATGAAAGTGATAGAAAGACAACAACTTCGAAGACAACACAGTCAAATGCCATCTCCGGAGGCGTGCGAGACAGAGGTTTCCAGGGAGAGACCACAAGACGGCTATCAGAAACAATTTCGGGAAACACATTCGCGGTATGAGCCAGATGACAATAACATGTATAGAAGCGAACATACGATGCACCAATCTGACCCTTTTGGCGGTAGGCATCACATTGCAAGCACCAGCAGACATGGACCGAATATCAAATTACCCTTATATGAAGGAAAACTTGATATAGCTGTATTCTTTACGCCTTTCGAGAGGCTTGCTGCTCGGTATGGTTGGGGTGAAGTGGACAAAATTGACCGCATATTTCAGTGCCTGCAAGGACCGGCTATGAATTTTTTGTGCGGGCTTCCTTATGATGTTATCAATAACTATGTGTTATTGAAGCAGCACTTAGTAAGAAGATTTGGTATACGGGACCCACCATCAACAATAAGGCGCCAGTTAGGCGATATTCGTCAAAGAAGTAATCAGACAAATGAAGAGTTTGCAGAGGAAATAAGCAAGCTCGTTACCAGGGCATTCCCAGATGTCACTATGGAAATGGTTGACCAGCTGTCAGCAGAATACTTCTTGCGAGGATACAAGAACACTAAGCTTGCATATGAAGCTCTTAACAAGAACCCAAGAACACTCAACCATGCACTGAATGATGTCACTCTCATGGAACACAACTATAGGGCGACACTTGGAAGGGATGGCGACAGAAGAGATAAGGTCACGCGAAGAGTGAATTGGGCAGATTTTGCAGACACAGAGGAGGAATATGAGCAATGTGCAACAGTAAATCGGGTTGGTTATGAGAATAAACCGACATACGTCACCGTTAACCAACTAGATTCACGGCTTAAGAGGGTAGAAGAAATGCTGTTAAGGACACATATAAATGAACAATACAGAGGTAGAACTCGGTCCCCAAGTCCCAGGCAGAGTACATTGTGTTTCCGTTGCGGTGAACCAGGTCATATGGTGCGTGACTGTCCTCAGCCGGCTCAGACATTGGACGTGGAACCCACAGCAACATCATCAATCGCCAAGAAAACAAATTTAAGTTGCTTTCAGTGTGGCGAAATAGGCCATATGTCAAGGGAGTGTCCTAAACGTTCTAGAAGTCCCAGTCCCAAGCAACAAACACCGCAGAGTTGGAAGTCGATCAATGTTTCCCACCTAGACTGTGTTGGAAGAGGAATAATGGTGCCAGTGAAAATAAACGGCATTGAAACATCAGCAGTAGTAGATACCGGGGCAGATGCAACAGTAATCTCGACCGATATTGCCAAAAAAGCCAATATCTCACTGACTGACAGGAGCAAGACATGCAAGTTGCTGAGTGCTGCTGACCAATCAGAAATGACAGCGTATGGGGGCGTCACAGCGACACTCCATATCGCAGGGCAGGTATGGGAATGGCCTGTTTATGTTGCACCCATCCGCGACACGGTACTGTTAGGGATAGATTTCTTGCGTGGATCAGACGCTAAAATATTGGTCAAACAAGGTGACCTGGTACTAGGAGAAGACCTCGTCATTGGGCGAACAAGCACTGGGGAAGAACCAGTGAGTGTGTTGGCAAAGGAGGATGAAGTAATTCCACCTGGTTCGGAAAGAGTTGTTATTGGCAGAGTTGCCCAATCCATACCTAACGATACAACTATGGTGTTGGATCCTAGCAGAATTAAGAACGGGTTGCAAGTAGGATCAGTCCTCGTAACTGCGAAAAATCAGGTACCGGTTAGAGTACTCAATTTAGACTGTAAGCCAATGAAACTGAACAAAGGCGAACACCTCGGAAAGCTGGTAGAGGTAGACGACGATCAAATAACATGCCAGGACAACGCAGGTAGGGACAGCAAAGACACAGAGCAACAATACTGTGAAGATGATCTTCCAGGACACTTAAAGCCACTATATAAAGATGTGGAAGATGGTCTTGATGCAGAAGAGAAGCAGCTAGTCCTCAATCTTTTGTGTAGATTTCGGAAAGTGTTTGCAGAAGGAGATCATGATCTTGGATGTTTCAAGTCAGTATCTCACAAAATTAACACAGGGGATGCGGCACCCATTCGGCAGGCTGCGAGAAAAACACCAATCGCATTTCAAGGGGAAGAACACCAACTTCTTTTAAGAGACTTGGGCACTGGGATTGTGATGCCATCGGCGTCCGAGTGGGCGTCTCCAGTAGTCCTAGTTCGTAAAAAGGATGGCAGTGTGCGCTGGTGCGTCGATTATCGCCAGTTAAACGCTGTCACGATCAAGGACGCTTACCCGATTCCCAAAATCGATGAATGTCTCGACACATTGAGTGGATCAAGTTTATTTTCAACACTGGATCTAATGAGTGGCTACAATCAAGTTGAAATGAATGCAGAAGATATGGCAAAGACAGCGTTTATAACAAAGCACGGGCTTTTCGAGTACACACGAATGCCATTTGGATTATGCAATGCGCCATCAACTTTCCAAAGAGCCATGGAACTGGTATTTAGAGGCATCCAGTGGAGCATCGTTCTGATATATCTAGATGATATTATTATCACTGGCCGTACATTCAGGGAACACATAGAGAACATAACAGAAGTTTTCCAGAGATTGCTGGATCACGGGCTGAAGTTGAAGCCAAGCAAGTGCAGGTTATTCCGCAAGAGTGTACCATTCCTTGGTCATGTAGTCAGCGGTGATGGTGTGACAACTAATCCAGAACTGGTCAGTGATGTTATGAACTGGCCACAACCAAAATGTAAGAAAGATTTGCAGTCCTTTCTTGGCTTGACAAACTATTACAGACGATTCATACAAGACTATGCGTCACTCGTTGCCCCACTACAAGCCCTGTTGGTAAGGAAGGAGGCCAATTTTCTGTGGGATGAAGATGCAATTGGTAGCTTCGAAAATGTGAAGAAGACACTTTCATCGGCTCCTGTCCTCGCTTACCCGACACATGACGGCACCTTTACACTTGACACGGACGCATCTGATAGCAGCATAGGTGCTGTGCTTTCACAGGAGCAGGATGGGGTTGAAAGGGTCATAGCATATGCTAGTAAGACTCTGGGGCCAGCACAAAGACGATATTGCGTCACACGTAGAGAACTTCTTGCCATTGTGGTGTTTACAAACCAGTTTAAACATTACCTACTTGGCAGGTCGTTCAAGCTGAGGACTGATCACGGGTCACTCGCCTGGTTGTTCCGATTCAAACAACCACAGGGACAACTAGCTCGATGGCTAGAAGAGCTCAGCCAGTACAGCTTCAATGTACAGCATCGTCCTGGAAAATTGCACTCAAACGCGGACGCCATGTCTAGGAAGGATTGGGGCGCAGCCAGCTGCAACTGCTATGATGCAGGTGCCGAACTTGTGTCACTTCCATGTGGAGGTTGTCGACACTGTGAGAAGCTGCATCGAAGTTGGGAACGCTTTGAGGAAAGTGTTGACTATGTGATTCCAATTGCCACTAGGAGGATAGAAGTCACAGATGCAGATGAAACCGTGGCCTGTAATTGGTTGAGTGTACATTCGACTAAAGAAATTGAGGACGCCCAAATCGAAGATGACGAGATTGTTGCAGTTCGCGGCTGGGTCGAAAATCATAAATTACCAACGGATGATAATATTAGGTCAGCTGCTCCAGCCGCCAGAGCATATTGGCTCACGCATAATCAATTTGAACTAGTTGATGGGATACTATACTACAGATGGGAAGACAGTACTGGACTATCCGCAAAGCGGCTAGTGGTGCCGAGGAGTTTCAGACGCGAAGTCATAGAATATTGTCACAACCCAACATATTCTGGCCACCAGGGCATCCAAAGGACAGCATCAAGGGTCAAAGGATCATTTTACTGGTTTGGGATGGACGACGATGTCAAGATCTTCGTGAATAACTGTGGAAAATGTGGAACAGAGAAGAAGGATAGTCGAAAACAGAAAGCACCATTGCAAATGTATCTGTGTGGGGCACCACTCGACCGAATACAATTGGACGTGCTCGGACCATTACCTGAAAGCAAGAATGGAAACAAATACATCCTGGTTATAATCGATCAGTTCACCAAATGGGTCGAGGCGTATCCACTACCACATCAAGGTAGTGAACTTATTGCACAGAAATTGGTCAATGAGTTCATAGCGACATTTGGTGCACCTCTAGAACTGCACACCGACCAAGGATCAAACTTTCAAAGTGATCTGTTTCGGGACGTTTGCCGTCTACTCCAGATATCCCGTACACGAACAACGCCATACCACCCATCTTCTAATGGGCAAGTTGAAAGGTTCAACCGAACCTTGTTGCAAATGATTCGGTGTTATCTTTCGGAGGGACAAACCCACTGGGATGAACATCTTCCGTTACTGGTTGCAGCTTATAGGAGCACACCCCACCCGGCAACAGGATTCTCTCCTAACAGACTTATGTTGGGACGCGAAGTTCATGAAGCCCACAACTTGCTGTTTCACATCCCTCAATCTAAACAAGTTAGAGCCGAACCACATGTGTATGCTCAAAAACTTGAAGAAACCATGAGACTGACCCAAAATATAGCAAGAGATCATTTGAAAGAAGCACAGCGTAGACAGAAGAGACTCTATGATGTGAATATTTTGAAGAGAGAGTATGACGTTGGAGACCTGGTATATGTTTTGATCAGTGGGAAGACTAAAGGAAAATGCCCCAAACTACAAAGTATTCGCGAAGGACCCTATGTAGTTTCCAAAGTTTTCGGACCAGTCATCTATGAGGTTAGAAACAACAAGAAGACAAGGGTGCTACATTACGATAAGCTGAAAGCCTACCATGCCGAGGATATACCAAACTGGGTAAACCGGATTCGGAGCGAGGTGCAAGTGGCGCAGAGAGGCGTTGGGACCATCACCCCCACTGTCCAGAGTTCACTGCGAACATCGGACAGGGGAACAGATCCTATTGTTTGTCATTCACCACGGAGAGGCATTGGGACCAGCAACAGAGAGGCTTTGGAGACCACTGTCCAGAGTTCACTGCGAACATCGGACAGGGGAACAGATTCTATTGTCTGTCATTCACCTGGTCATGATAGTTCACTGCGAACACCAGACACGGTGAATGACAAACAATACACCACACGCCATGGACGTGTTGTGAATCCGCCGAAAAGACTTGAGTTTTAACTAATGATAATTAGAAGGACTTAATGTGCGGCTTATGGTACCATGGACGTGTTATGAATTCATCGAAAAGACTTGA
>JBEVXV010000995.1:0-16271 GCA_040505915.1 Sedimenticola sp.
AAAAAGCCCGCTGAAGCGGGCTTTTTATATTGGCTGGGGATAGAGGACTCGAACCTCTACAAACGGTGTCAGAGACCGTTGTCCTACCATTAGACGAATCCCCAATTTGAATCTGAGAATTGGGCCGCTGCTTTCATAATCGAAGCAAACCCTCCAATTTCTCCATCTACAGTCGGGAAATTAATCCAGCCTATAAGTTGCCACTCTGACATTGACAACCAGACCGAATCTCCATGACCATGGACCCAGCCTCACTCCATGAAGCCGTGAACTCAAAAGAGACGGATTAACGCTTCGAGAACTGAGGACGCTTACGCGCTTTGTGCAGACCGACTTTCTTACGCTCTACGGAACGGGCATCACGCGTCAGGAAGCCTGCCTTGCGCATGGGTGAGTGCAGCTCTTCATTGTACTCTGCAAGTGCGCGGGCGATGCCGTGACGGATAGCACCGGCCTGACCGGTGGTTCCCCCCCCCTTGACGGTGGCGCTGATGTCAACAGACTTCAGCATATCACCCACTTCGAGCGCCTGACGGACGACCATACGTGCGGTCTCACGGCCAAAGTACTCATCCAGTGGACGGTTATTCACCGTGACGTTGCCGCTGCCGGCACTGAGGAAGACGCGCGCTGTGGAGGTTTTGCGGCGACCGGTAGCATAATTCTTGGTTTCTGCCATCTTTCTATTCCGAATACTCGTTCGATACCAATGGGGTGCCGATTAGATGTCTAACACCTGGGGCTGCTGTGCCGCATGCTGATGCTCAGGGCCTGCGTAGACCTTAAGTTTCTTAAACATGGTGCGTCCCAGAGAGTTTTTGGGCAGCATGCCCTTAACTGCACTCTCAATCACCCGCTCTGGTGCCTTGACCAGCAGCTTTTCCAGGTTGATCGACTTCAAATTGCCGATGTAACCGGTGTGATGATAGTACATTTTGTCTTTAAGTTTATTGCCGGTAACGTGGATCTTCTCGGCATTGACTACGACGATATAGTCACCGGTATCTACGTGAGGCGTATATTCAGGCTTATGTTTACCGCGCAGACGGTGCGCGATCTCTGTGGAAAGACGGCCCAGAGTCTTCCCATCGGCGTCCACGACAAACCAATCGCGGCGCACTTCAGCTGGTTTTGTACTAACAGTCGTCATTTGACTTGCTCCAAAGGAGATCTTCAAGTTTCTTCAGGCTCAAAGCGCTTGAAAAAAGAGCGCAAATATTACCGGACTCCAGAGCAACTGGCAAGGCCCGGACGCCACTTTATTTACAGTAGAAAAAAAAGAGCGCAACGGGGACGTTGCGCTCACAAATATAAAACCACCAAAGGAGGATGGAGGTATACCGATTGCACTAGGCAATCAGTGTTAGTATCTTCTAATATTATAAGAAGCCTGTCAACGGTTTTTTTAGCGGGAAAAACTCTTTGGGGGCAGTTACAATCTCTCCTCCTTAGCCTGTTACTGTTACATGCCAACCTGAGGCCCCCTTGTGAACCGGGATCAGATTTTAAAAGAGGCCGACCGTTGCGTTAAATGCGCGATCTGCCTACCCCACTGCCCCACCTATCAGTTGACTCATGATGAGGGCGACTCACCCAGAGGCCGTATTGCACTGATCCAAGCTCTGGCGGGGGACGCGGTAAACACTCATCGGCTCCAGCGGCACCTCGACCGCTGCCTCTGTTGCCGCGCCTGCGAAGCCGCCTGCCCCTCCGGTGTTCGCTACGGCAATCTGATTGATGCCGCCCGCAGCCTCTACACAGGAGAAGCCGGATATCTGGACAGGCTACAGAAAAAACTGCTCACGAAATCCTCCTATAAGCTGTGGAGCAAACATCTGCTTCACCTCTACCTAACCTCTGGAGTAAGGTCACTGGGGCGTGCTTTTGGTGGCGCCAAGTGGCACCGCCTGGATCAGATGCTACCCGCACAGATCACCGCACTGGCCACCAAACCAAGCCACCCCGCCCAAGGTGAACAACTTGGGCGGGTCGCTCTGTTTACCGGCTGTGCGGGTCGCCTGATCGAAAGCGATGCCCTTAATTCAGCAATCCGGGTACTGACATGCTCTGGGTTTGAGGTAATTATCCCTAAAGATCAGGGGTGCTGTGGTGCCATGCACCAACATAGCGGAGAGCCCTCAGCGGCACTAAGGATGGGCAAGGTCAATCTACAGGCATTCAACCGCCAGGGAGCAGACGCTATTGTCTACCTGGCGAGCGGCTGCGGTGCCCACCTGGAGAGCTACCGCGAGCAGCAGCAGCGGTTTGATGCACCCGTTATTGAGGTCTCACAATTCATCCTTGAGCATGGTCTTAAAGGGCTACCGCTGAGGCCACTGGAAAAAACCGTCATCCTACACACCCCCTGTACGCTGAAAAACATTCTCCATGGCGAGGAGGCCCCCAGACAACTGCTTGCAAAGATTCCTGGGCTCACTATTGAGCCACTTGGTGATACCGGCGGCTGCTGCGGAGCCGCTGGCAGCTACCTGCTGACCCAGGAGAAGATGGCCGACCAACTACGGGAAAAAAGCCTGGGTAAGCTGAAAACCATGAAAGCTGATTTTCTCGCCACCAGCAACACCGGCTGTTCAATGCATCTGGCCGCCGGTATTCGCCAGGCTGGCCTGGATATTGAGGTGCTTCACCCGATTCAGCTGATTGAGCGGCAGATGGTCCAGTGCTGAGCGACCCAGGAGTACCTGGGGTCGGAGCCTATCGCCCCGAGGGTGGGGCTCCTACACTTTTTTGCTCAAGCCTACCCTTCAACCAGCTCAAAATCGTGAGTAATATCCGCCACTTCTCCCAGCATCAGCGAAGCAGAACAGTACTTTTCGGCACTGAGTTTCACCGCACGCTCGACCGTCTTTTCCGTCAGGCCGGGACCGGAGATAGTGAAGTGAACATGAATTTTGGTGAAGATCTTGGGCTCGGTATCGGCACGCTCCGCCTCCAGGTCCACCTCGCACAGGCTCACCTGATGGCGTCCTTTGCGCAGGATATGGACCACGTCGAACTGAGTACACCCCCCCAGCCCCAACAGCAACATCTCCATAGGACGAACACCCATATCCCGCCCCCCGGAATCCGGTGGACCATCCATCACCACCGCATGTCCGCTGCCGGACTCGCCCACCATCATTGCACCCTCAACCCACTTAACCCGTGCTTGCATCACAGTTCCCCCGAAAAAATTGATATTTATTCTAGCAAAATTCGACATCGGTCAATAGCTAACCTAGAATCCTAACGGCAGGAGTGCTCCTGCATCTCTGAATAGGGAACCTTGGATTATGAGCATAATAAAACCACCCATAAAAGAACCTGCATTCCTCCAGCCCCTCCTCTCTTTTTGTCACAAGCGGCGCTATCCGGCTAAGATGGATATTATTCACCCGGGAGATATGGCAGATAGCCTCTATTACTTAGAGGCGGGCTCGGTCACCGTCCTGATTGAAGATGACGAAGGCAAGGAGATCATTCTAGCCTACCTCAACAAGGGAGACTTCCTTGGAGAGATGGGAATGTTTATTCCCCACTCAAACCGAAGCGTCCTGGTACGAACGCGCGCAGACTGCACCTTGGCAGAGATCAGCTACTCGCGGCTGGATCAACTGTTCGAAACTGATCTCAAGCCCTATATGAAAGATCTGCTGTTTGCTCTCGGCGGTCAGCTCACTCAACGGCTCCTCGACACCAGCCAAAAAGTGGGGCATCTGGCATTTCTCGATGTCACTGGCCGTATCGCTGGCACACTACTGGAGCTGTGCAAACAACCGGATGCCATGACTCACCCCGATGGTATGCAGATCCGTATCACCCGCCAGGAGATAGGCCGTATCGTCGGTTGCTCACGGGAGATGGCGGGAAGAGTCTTAAAGAACCTGCAGGAGCAGGGACTGGTCTATGTAAAAGGCAAAACTATCGTCGTATTCGGTACGCGCTAGGCAATACTTTCTGTCTGACTGGAGTCATAGGGGCGACTTCAGTCTTGAGAGAAATTTGACACCCGCCTCAATCAGACAGCTCCACCCGCAAGACGACACCATCAACACCCACAACCCGCACCTGACTACCTACCGAACAGTCCGGCCCATGGATTTTCCAAGTCGTATCATCCACGCGAATTTTACCCTGGCCATTGATCATCGGCTCCTCCAGAGTAAACATCCGATCCTGGTACTGCTCCCCGCGCCTATTGAGTGTAGGCTGATCTGTCACTGTAGGATTTCGCTTCAATATCAGGCGCCAGGCAACCACACTGAATACACTCAATAGTGAGAATGCGAGTACCTGATACTCCCACTCCAGCTCAGGCAGCAGCAGCAGTATCAGGCCGACGACACTGGCCGAAACGCCCATCCAGAGGAAAAAAGCAGCGGGAGAGAAGACCTCAAGAATAACCAGCGCAACAGCCAGCACCCACCAGTGCCAATAGGTCAACCCCTCAAACCAGGACATCAGGCCTGCCCTCCAGACCCTTTCTCACCGAGCGATTTAACAATCTCAGAGATACCACCGATGGAGCCGATCAGGCTTGACGCCTCCAGTGGCATCATAATCACCTTCTGATTTTCTGCTGAAGCGATGCTCTCCAGGGCCTCAGTGTAGCGCTGGGCGATAAAATAGTTGATGGCGTTGATATCACCCTTGGCGATCGCCTGGGAGACCATCATGGTCGCCTTGGCCTCTGCCTCAGCCAGCCGCTCTCGCGCTTCCGCCTCACGGAATGCCGCCTCTTTTTCGCCTTCCGCCTCAAGGATAGTCGCCTGCTTCTTACCCTCTGCCTCAAGGATCTCGGCCTGGCGCTGGCCTTCAGACTCAAGAATGGTGGCACGCTTCTCGCGTTCCGCCTTCATCTGCCTTGCCATCGACTCCACCAGATCCCGTGGCGGTGAGATATCCTTGATCTCAATGCGGGTTACCTTCACTCCCCAGGGGGTGGTGGCATCATCCACCACATTGAGAAGTTGAGCGTTGATTTGATCGCGTTTGGAGAGCAACTCATCCAGATCCATAGAGCCCATCACGGTACGGATATTGGTCATCGTGAGATTGAGAATAGCGTGGGTCAGTTTACTCACCTCATAGGCGGCCTTGGCAGCATCCAGTATCTGGAAAAAAACCACCCCATCAACCGTCACCATCGCATTATCTTTGGTGATCACCTCCTGGGAGGGAACATCCAGCACCTGCTCCATCATGTTGAGCTTGGCTCCGATAATATCGACTACCGGCACAATCAGGTTGAGGCCTGGGCGCAAGGTCTTGGTATAGCGGCCAAACCGCTCCACCGTAAACTCAGACCCCTGAGGAACCCGCTTGGCTCCGAGCACTACGATAACCACCGCCAAAACCAGTACAAAGAGAACAAATATATCCATCACCGCCACTCCCTATTTTTCTGTGTAATGAGAAGAGTATACCTACTCCAGGCAGAGTGAAAACCCACTATTTTTATAACCATTCAGCTATAGCTAATTTTGTGGCTGCTTTCACGACAGGGGTCGGGCATATTTTATGCTGCACTTCCCTGTAGGAGCGCTTTCTCGAAGCGCGATGGATAGTCGCACCCTGGTGGTCGTTTCATCGCGGTCCGAGAGACCACTCCTACAATAAGATCGGAGCCCGGTGTAGGGTGAAAACCCACTATTTTTATAACGATTCGGCTATAGCTGATTTTCACGGCAGGGGCCGCACCGAAACACGGCGGGGGTCGGGGTCGATTATCCACATGGATGAGGGTAATCGACTCCGCCCCCAAACCTGGAATAATCGGGTTACAATGGCACCTTAACCCATAGAGTCCAGTGTGATATGTCCGGTCTACAAAAACCACCAAAAACCCTACTGCGTAAAGTGGGCAGAGCGATTGCCGATTTCGATATGATTCGTGAGGGTGATCGCATCCTCCTCGGCGTATCTGGCGGAAAAGACTCCTTGACGCTGCTGCATCTACTGCTCCATCTTAAGAGTTATGCTCCGGTAAAGTTCGAGCTGGGAGTGATCACCGTCGACCCCGAGGTAGAGGGGTTCGATCCCGAGGCACTGATCCCCTACTACCGTGAACTGGAAGTCCCTTACCACTACTGCCCACAACCGATCATGGAGGAGGCGAAGAGCCGCATGGATGGCGACTCCTTCTGCGCCTACTGCTCACGCATGAAACGGGGCATTATGTACGCCACCTGCCGTGAGCAGGGCTACAATGTACTTGCCCTCGCCCAGCATCTGGATGACTTGGCAGAGAGCCTGATGATGTCGATGTTTCATGGTGGCCAGCTACGCACGATGAAGGCCCACTACCTCAATGATGCAGGGGATGTTCGCATCATCCGTCCCCTGGTCTACAGCCGCGAAACCCAGACCGCCGCCTTCGCCGCACAAAGCGACCTGCCGGTGGTGCCGGACAGCTGCCCCGCCTGTTTTGATGCCCCGACCCAGCGCATGCATATGAAGCAGCTATTGGCTCGTGAAGAGCACGCCAACAAACACCTCTTCCCCAACCTGCTACACGCCATGAAACCACTGATGGATGAGAGGCCTGTAGGAGCGGCGCCCTCGTCTCAATGAATACCGCAACACCATCGCCCTGAGGCGGAGGCCCTACAGCGCCTGCCACAGGGTATAGACCCCAAACAGCATCACCGTGCCACCTGCCACCCTACGCCATCCTGGTGACTGGGATATCCTCGCTGCCGCACCAGCCAGAACACCCATCAGCATCAGGTTTGGCAGCGTACCTAAAGCAAAGGCAAGCATCAACGCCGCACCCTTTAGCGCGCCACCGGACGAGACCGCATTGACCAGCATACTGTAGACCAGGCCGCAGGGGACCCAACCCCAAACCAACCCCACCAGCAGCGCCTGGAGTGGGCTCTTCACTGGCATCAGCCGCCGACTGATCGGTTCAATCCGATGCCAGAGCCTTCCCCCCACCTGCTCCACACGGGCCAGCAGCATCCACCAACCGGAGAGATAGAGGCCAAGAAGAATCATAAAAATACCGGCGACCGCCAATAGCACCCGCTGGGCATAGTAGACCGGCATCAGCTGGGCCAGCAGCATACCTATGCCACCCATCACTGCCCCGGCAGCAACGTAGCTGAGAATTCGCCCAATATTATAGGCGAGCTGAAAAGGGAGCATTGCAGCAGCGCTGCGGCGCTTCTCAGGGAGGCTAAAGGTCAATGCACCGACGATACCGCCGCACATGCCGACACAGTGGACACCACCGAGCAGGCCGACGACAAATGCACTCATGTAGGGCAGCCACACCTCCATCAAAGCAAACCCTCTTTATGCTGGGTCGACCCCCGCCGATGTAACCAGCTTAAAAGCAACAAACCCGGTATAGCAATCAGGGTGCAAAATGCAAAGAAGTTGAACCACCCTATCCACTCGACCATAAAACCTGTGGGTGCCGCAGCAATCACTCTCGGCACGCCCATAAAGCTGGTCAGCAGCGCATACTGCGTCGCCGTAAACTTCTTATTGGTGAGACTCGCCATGAATGCGATATAGGCCGCAGTCCCCAATCCCCCACTGAAGTTCTCAAATGCAATCACTGCCGCCAGGCCCGGCAAGCTGTCGCCGATCAGCACCAGCACTGAAAATCCTGCGGTGGAGAGACCCTGGAGTATGCCAAAGCCCAATAACGCCCGGTAGATACCGATACGCATTATCATCACGCCGCCAATTAAGCCGCCGGCAATAGTGGCCCAAAAACCGAACATCTTCACCACCGCTCCGATCTCGCTCTTGGAGAAACCGATATCCAGATAAAAAGGGGTGGTCATGTGGGACGCCATGGTGTCGCCCAGCTTGTAGAGAAGGATGAACAGCAGAATGACCACTGCGTCATTTCTCCGAAAATACTCCAAAAAAGGGAGTATCACCGCATCCTGCAAAGTTTTTGGCTTGGCTTCTGTCACCTCGGGTTCAGGAGCGAACAGGGTTGTACCTATAGCCAGCAACATAATAGCGGCCATACAGAGATAAACCGAGGCGAACGACATGAAATCAGCCATGATCAAGCCGCCACCAGAGGCCAGCAGCATCCCCACCCGGTAACCATTCACATAGAGTGATGCACCCAACCCCTGCTCATTATCGGAGAGTGCCTCTCGTCGATAGGCATCAACCACAATATCCTGACTGGCAGAGAAAAATGTGACCAGCAGTGCCGCCAAGGCAACGCCGAAGGTATCGACAGCAGGCGTTGAAAACGAGAGCCAGACTAGCGCCAGAACCAACGCCAGCTGCGACACAATAAGCCAGCCCCGCCGTCGCCCGAGAAAAACGGGAGTATAACGATCCAGCGCAGGTGCCCACAAAAACTTCAGCGTATAGGGGAGTCCTGCAAAGGCAAATAGCCCGATAGTCGCCAGATCGACCCCCTCTTCAGTCATCCAGGCCTGTAACAGTGAGCCCGTTAATAGCAGGGGTAGCCCACAGGCAAACCCCATCAATGCAGAGACCAGCATTCGCCCACTAACTATCGCAGCCAGAATATCTCTACCGGATGGTTTGGTATCAGCATCAAACAAATCGGAACTCCACACTCCAGGATTCAGGGAACTTGAACAAGATATAACCGGTCACCATGCGCTCAGAAAGCGCAATTCAACTCGCCAGACTTATCCAGAAGTTCCTTCGGGAGGTGGATTATAGCGCAGGTAATATGATCGCTTGCATCCAAATCCACACACACGGAAAATAGGGTCACTATTATGTGGAGTTATTCATGCACGAGTACCAACAGAAATTTCTCGACTTTGCCCTTGAAGTAGGTGTCCTGCGCTTTGGTGAGTTCACCCTGAAATCAGGCCGTATCAGCCCCTACTTCTTCAACGCCGGGCTATTCAACAGCGGCTCCAGTCTGGCACGGCTCGGGCGCTTCTACGCCCAGGCGATTGTCGATTCAGGGATTCAGTTTGATGTGCTCTACGGCCCGGCCTACAAAGGCATCCCACTAGCCGCCGTCACTGCCGCCGCCCTCTTCGACCACCACGGGCTGGATACTCCCTACGCCTTCAATAGAAAAGAGGCGAAGGCCCATGGTGAGGGGGGCAATATCGTTGGTCACCCACTGGAGGGGCGCATCATGATCATTGACGATGTTATCACCGCTGGCACCGCCATCCGTGAATCGATGGAGACCATCCATACCCAGAATGCCACCCCTTGTGGCGTAGTGATCGCCCTCGACCGCCAGGAGCGCGGTACGGGTGAGCGCTCCGCCATACAAGAGGTGGAGGATGACTACGGTATGCCGGTGGCCGCCATTGTTCGCCTTAACCACCTGGTCTCCTATCTGGAGGAGAAACAGGGTGATGAAGCATCCCTTGCCGCTATTCAGCGCTACCGAAATGAGTACGGCGTATAACTAAATAGGTAACTATTCAGCTATACTTAATTTCGCGGCTGTTTTCACCAGGGGTCGGAGTCGATTGCGTCAAGATGGGTGGAAAATGCACCTTTTTACGGCGCCATCGACTCCGACCCCGAACCCAGCTGAATAGTTACCTAAATAGTAATTATATTCAATAACATAGAATGAAACAGACCACTCACATAATTAGAGCACTGAGCGCTCTCCTCCTGGTCACCTGCGCAGGCATGGTCGATGCCGCCAGAATGTACCGCTGGGTAGATGAACAGGGCAAGGTACACTACTCCGACCATGTGCCGACGGAGCACTCTCGTAGCGCCCGTAGCCAACTCAATGAGCGCGGCCTTGAGGTAGAACGTACTGAGGCGGCCAAAAGTGCCCAGGAGATTGCAAGGGAGAGTGAGTTGGAAAAACTGCGCCAGGAGCAGCAGGTGTTGATCGAACGGCAACGCTCCAAAGATATGGTACTGCTGCGAACCTTCCGTACTGAAGATGACATTCTGATGGCACGTAACGGCAAACTGACCGCCATCGATACCATGATTCTGATCATCCGCAGCAATATCCGAAACATGAAGGAGAGACTAACCGGCATACAGCAGTCAGCCGCCGACCTAGAGCTTCAGGGCCGCAAACCTTCAAAGAACCTGGTTAAGGATATCGAGAGCACGCGCCTGCAACTAAAGGAGAGCTACGCCTCAATCATTATTAAGGAGGAGGAGAAAGAGCGTATACGCAATGACTACGCACGAGATCTGACCCGCTTCCGCAACCTGAAGAATCTCAATACCCCGGATAAGGAGCTGGTATCTGACGAAGAGCTACTCTCACTACTCGATACCGTGGTGATCTGCTCAGATAAGAGCACATGTGACAAATTCTGGAGTCAGGTCCAGGCCTATGTCAGTAAACACGCCACCACCCGACTGCAGATGCTGAACAACTTCATCATCATGACTGCTGCACCCGTCAATGACAATGACATCAGTATTACGGTCTCACGCATCGTCAACAAAAATGAGCCTGGGGCAAAGATCTTCATGGATCTGACATGTAAAAACTCACCCCGAGGGGCAGACTTCTGTAAGACTGACACGGTGAGGACGATCCAGAAGGGCTTCCAGCCGTTTATTAATGAAGGCAATCTATAATCCCGGAAGCTGGCCCAAAAACAGAAAGCCTACTGCAAAAACTCCTCGCTACGGCTTCTATTCTCGGTCAGGCGCTTAGGGAAACAGGCTCCGCTCAACCAATGCCCATTGTTCGTCCCACTCAGCCAAGGGTGTAACACGAAAGCGAGTACGCAAAAACTGGTGCATGCGACCCTCTACCAAAGAGAGCATCAGTGCCGCACCCGCTTCTGCCCCATCAGCCACTGCCCCTTCACGCAACCTTGCTTCCCGGAGAATCTGGCGCAGCTGGGTCTCCAGCCGGGCAAAGAACTGCTCCACACGCGTGTGCAACCGTTCGGTCTCACCCACTAGGGCATCACCCAGCAAGACCCGGGTAATACCCGGATTACGTTCGGCAAAACCAAGCAGCAGATAGAGCACCTTGGCACAACGTTGCCGAGTACCCTTCTCATCATCAAGAATCTGGTTAATACGGGCAAATACCGCCTCTTCGGCAAACTCGATCAGCCCCTCAAACATCTTCGCTTTACTAGCAAAATGGCGGTACAGCGCCGCCTCTGAGACACCTACCGCACGCGCCAGCGCTGCGGTGGTAATACGCTCACCGGGGCTCCGCTCCAGCTCAGCCGCCAGCGACTCCAGAATCAGTTGTTTGCGTGGGACTTTCTTGGTGGCTGTTTCAGATGAGCTCATAGTTAAGGTTAATTCCTCGGACAAAGGCGCAAAGATGTAGAGAAAAACAGGCCTGTTCCAGCTGATGTTCCATACCAGTGCTACCGCACATTACATCGATCTTTAACACTCCCTGCGCCTTTGTGCGTTGGTTCAGGGTCGGAGTCGATTACCCACATCCATGTGGGTAATCGACTCCGACCCCTGGTGAAAATAGCCACAAAATTCAGGTATTGCTGAATAGTTACAAAATATCTAAGCAACAGAATGCAGCTGGAACAAGCACCATTAGCAGCGAATCAGGGTACCTATACCCTCATCGGAAAACAGCTCCAGAAGCACTGCGTGCTTTACTCTGCCATCAATGATATGGGCGCTACCGACACCGTTTTTAACCGCTTCCAGAGCACAACCTATTTTCGGCAACATGCCACCGTGGATAGTACCATCCGAGATCAGCGCATCCACCCGCTCACTGTTCAGCCCGGTCAGCAACTGACCCTCCTTGTCCAGTAGACCCTTGGTGTTGGTCAGTAGAATCAGCTTCTCTGCCTCCAGCACCTCCGCCATCTTACCGGCCACCAAGTCGGCATTGATATTGTACGAACGGCCATCTCGTCCGACCCCGATGGGGGCGATCACTGGAATAAAATTACCGCCGACCAACATATCTACCACCGAGGCATCAATACGCTCCACCTCACCGACATGTCCGATATCTATAATCTCAGGCACATCCAGATCAGGGGTTTTTCGGCTTACCACCATCTTCCTGGCATGGATCAGATCGCCATCCTTACCGGTTAATCCGACAGCGGAACCGCCGTGGCGATTAAGCAGATTGACGATCTCCTTATTCACCTGACCACCGAGTACCATCTCCACCACATCCATAGTGTCGCTGTCAGTCACCCGCATTCCCTGGACAAACTCACTCTCGATACCGAGGCGATCCAGCAGGCTACCGATCTGTGGACCACCACCGTGGACCACTACCGGATTGATGCCAACCAACTTCATCAATACTACATCACGGGCAAAACCATCTTTGAGATCGTCATCGATCATGGCATTACCACCATACTTGATGACAATCGTCTTGCCACGAAAACGCTTGATATAGGGCAGCGCCTCGGTCAATACATGTGCAAAATTCCGGGCCAACTCAGGGGAGAGACTCATGGTTAAAACTCTCTGACAATAAAGGGATATCACGAAGATACCGTTATAAGAAAACGCTGTAGCTATTCACCGTAGGAGCGGCACCCCCGCTGCAATGGACGTTGCACACTCCCTGCAAAACCCATCGCCCCGAGGGCGGTGCTCCTACGATAATATCGATACTTGATCACTGCTGTCCCGTTAACTCCCTCTCCCCTTTGGGGAGAGGGTTGGGGTGAGGGGGATCTATAGATAAGTCGTTGATTTAATTCACCCTCACCCTGGCCCTCTCCCTCATAGGGAGAGGGAATGTTCTATTGCAGTATGTCATGTTGCTGTTGATATATGCGCCCTAAAAAACACCTCCACACAAGGAGTTACTGCAACATACTACAAAGTTAACGGGACAGCCGTGATACCTGATGCTAAATAGTTACAAAAAATGTACCAGGGATCGGAGTCGATTGCGGCGAAAAACAGTGCATTTACCCGCAATCGACCCCGACACCGAGCACCCACTGAACAGTTACAAAAAAGTTAAAACGGCAGCTCTAGGGCCGAACCAACGGCTGTCAGCTGATCACGAAATATCTCCTGAATCCGTATCAACGCTTGAGGGGTTTCGGCTTCAAAACGGAACTTGATAGCGGCCGTGCTACTGGAGGCGCTTGCCACGCCCCAGCCATCCTCAAACTCGACCCGTAATCCGTCGATGTCGATCACTTTACCACCGTCAAAGCGCCCCTGCATAAGCAGCTGATCCATAAGCTCAGCAGCCGCTTTTTCTGATTCACATGGCATGGTCAATACCGGGGTGTCGATACCCCCAGGAAGCGCCGCAAACAGCTCTTCCGAACTCTGCGCCTCAACCGACAGCAGCTCCAGCAAGCGGGCGCAAGAGTATAACCCATCATCAAAGCCGTACCAGCGCTCCTTGAAGAAGATATGACCTTCGGCATTACCCGATATCAGCGCACCGGTCTGTCTCATCTTCTCCTTGATTGCAGCGTGGGCACTTTTCCACATGATGGGACGACCACCGTAGGCAAGTATCTCTGAGGCCAAGTGGCGGGTCGACTTCACGTCATAGATCACATCGGCACCGGGCTGTCTCTCCAATACATCACGCGCCAACAGCATCAGCAACCGGTCCGGCCAGATAATATTACCCGCAGAGTCGACCACGCCAAGACGGTCGCCATCACTGTCAAAGGCGATACCAACATCCGCCTTCTCCTCCTTTACTGTGCGGATCAGTGCAGCAAGGTTTTCCGGGCAACCCGGATCGGGGCTGTGGTTGGGAAAGCTGAAATCGACATCACAATAGAGCTCGGTCACTTCACAATCGAGCACCCGCAGCAATGCCGGCGCCACCAGTGCAGCGACACCGTTACCGCAATCAACCACCACTTTCAGTGGCCGTGCCAACTGCACATCCGATGTCACTCTGCCAATATAGTCTGGCAGCAGACTCTGCTCCTGACATGTGCCACTACCCTCCATCAGGTCACCCTCTTCGACACGCCTGCGCAGCTTCTGTATAGAATCGCTGTTGAGTGCTTCCCCGGCAATAATCACATTCATACCGTTATATTCTGCCGCTTTGCAGCCGCCGGTTATCATCACCCCAGTGTTAGTGCCAAGAAAGTGAGTGGCAAAATAGAGCACCGGAGTCGGCACCAACCCTATATCCACCACATCTCGACCACTCGCCTCCAGACCCTTGCACAGCGCTTGGGTTAAGCCAATACTGGAGTCACGCCCATCCCGTGCAACAATCACCGTCTGCTGGCCCTGCTCATACGCCTCACTGCCGATGGCGCGGCCAATATCCTGAGCTATCGTCTCGGTCATATTGATGCCGACGACACCACTGATCTCATGAATACCAAAAGGTGACCCCGAGGCACCCTCACCCACCAAAGCCCCGGGTGTGGCAACCTCAGCGGTGGCCGGTGGTGCCGATGTATCACCCTCATCCTTCCGTTGATTAGCCAGCCCCTTCTGAGCCGGTCTGCGACCAGTACCCTGCCCGGCACCGCGCAGCAACTCTTTGACACGATCAAGTTCCATCAAACGCATCTTTGCTTCAACGCCTGTAGGCTCACCGCCAAACAGCTTTTCCGCCAAGGTGACAATAATTGCCAGATCACTCTTAACCGCCAGCCTCAGGCGAGTGGACTGAATCAGCAACAGCAGGATAATGAGTAATGCCGCACTACCCATGGCTGCCAGCGAGATCAGTCGTCCCCCCATATCGACGCGCTCTTCCGGCAAGCGGTAAACCACCTCCCAGATGGTTCCAGCGATAGCTCTGCGGCCATCTATATCTGTGCCTGTAGCACCTTTTCCGGCAAAGCCAAGGCCGACCGGCTTGCCTCCCGCTACCTGCCGTAGCGAGAGCCAGCCTTCAACTGTCGCTACCTCCTTCAATACACGGCTTACCTGTTCGAAGGAGATCGCAACATGGAGAGTGCCTGCCACCCTGTCGCCATCCTCCGATTTAACGGGCACCACCAAAGCAATATATTGCTGGAGGGAGCCGACCTGATGTATCTCCGCCGGTGCCGTTCGCCCGCTCTTCTCCACCGCACGAATTAGGTTAAGCCTGGCAAAGCTCATCGGTTCCGATTCGGTAGTTTGCCGCACATCCTGCTCAAAAGGGAGCAAGCTGATCCGGCTTGCTGAAGGTAACAGCCGTTTCAGACTCACCGCCAAATCACGCAGCCCCTGATCGCTCTCAGTCAGAAGTAGCTGACTGACACCCCGTTCAGCAACAAAACCTTCCAGTAGACGCGCGTGAAAAGCGACAACATCAGAGACTCGGGCAGCGACAAGCGCGGCAACCACCGGCAACTGCTCTTCTTCCGTATCCTGCTGCGCCTGCCCCTGGGCATCAAAAACCACCCAGGCACTCAGCGATAGAATCACTATGGTCGCTACCATTAACAGTAAAAAGTAGCTGAAGAGAGTGGCAGCACCCCGCTCCCGGCCAAAGGCTCCGCTGCTCCGACCTGTTAACATCGTCATAACTAACCTCTAACCCAAAAATACATTAGTGTCGTCCGGAATGACCAAAACCACCCGCCCCCCGCTCAGAGGAGGTAAACTCATCGACAATAGCAAAATCTGCATGTACCACCGGCACCACCATCAGCTGAGCAACCCGCTCACCCACCTCCAGATGAAAGACCGAATCCCCCCGGTTCCAGCAGGAGACAAAGAGCTGCCCCTGGTAATCTGAGTCGATCAAGCCCACCAGATTGCCAAGGACAATACCGTGTTTATGCCCAAGGCCCGAGCGCGGCAAAATCATGGCCGCCAGATGAGGATCTTCAATGTGGATTGCCATGCCAGTGGGAATCAGATGAGTCTCTCCCGGAAGCAGGTCGATCGCCGTCTCCAGCATAGCCCTAAGATCCATTCCCGCTGAGCCCTCTGTTGCATAGGCGGGAAGAGGAAACTGGTCGCCCAGGCGATCATCAAGTATTTTTAGTTGTATCTCTCTGTTCATAATGCTCAGTCACCCGTGTTACCAAACGCTCTGCCAGCGCCAATTTATTTGCCATCGGCAGATCACAACGCCCCCCAGCCCACAAAACGGTTAGCGCATTTTCATCCCGATCAAACCCCCCGACATCACCGCCTACCAGATTGGCAGCCATCATATCTACACCCTTGCGGCAGCGCTTCTCCTCGGCGTGCTCCACCGGTCGCTCAGTCTCCGCTGCAAAGCCGACGGTAAAAGGGCCATCCGGGAGAGCCGCCACCTGAGCGAGGATATCTGGGTTTCTCACCAGCCGCAGAGTCATCTCCTCCCGGCTCTTTTTTATCTTCTGCCCCACCACAGATTCAGGACGATAGTCAGCCACTGCCGCACAAGCGACAAACAGATCACAGCCTTCAACCCG
>JBEVXV010000996.1:0-6099 GCA_040505915.1 Sedimenticola sp.
ATACTCCACCAAACTACGGCATCAAATAATGCAAATATTATTCGATAATTATCTAGAGTACAACTTCATAATATGAGACAAGGATTTGGACAATTGTTGTAATTCTTTCTGGTTCTTGGTGTTCATTAATTGGTGGAATTTTAATATATTTGTTCTTATATAATAATATGGTTTTAGGTATTTCTTGCGTGTGAACCTCAATTATTGGCAACTCAATAGGTAGTGAAATTCGTCACCCATTCCTGTTTTACATAAAGTACATTTCTCTTTGATCTTTCAATTCGGGCCCATCTTCCGGTTTCTACTGGCAATTTATTGTTACGAGTACGAAACAGTAAGATGGGTTTGTATTCACTTTGCTTTAAGTTTACTAAATAATGTTCAATATTTATATTTTCTTTAAATAATTTGTAGGTGCAGTCTAAATCTAAAGCCTGTCTCCATTTAACTAAATATAAATCCTTCAACTTCTGCTTTATGCTACAAACAAACCATTTTTCATTATAAACAAAATGTGAAGTCCCCAGAAAACCCACATTCTATCCGAATTTGTTTTATACATGTCATCCAAGGAATTTCAACATTTGCATATGTGTGTATACTGTGAAGCATTGCATAAATATATGTTGATAATTTGTTGTTTTCCTGGTTTATTAGCTAGTCCAGAAGGAAGTCATTATTGTGTGTATATCTACCTGTATCGGAAAAATACCCAGTTCTCAGTATATGGTTGTACTTGGGTTTAAGGCGTATTTATAATATTTTAGTTGCACCCTTTCAATAATTTCGTTGTTACCGAATCTCCATATATCGGAGCCGTAAAGTAGTATGGGTTTAATAGTTTTTTTCAAAGAGATCAATTTGAATATCTATAGGTAGATCGAATTTTCTGACTTTTGCTAGTAGGCTATACATGCCGTTTGTAGCCTGGTTTACAATATGTTTCTTTGCTTGTAGAAAAGAGCCACTTTGACACATAAAAATTCCAAGGTATTTATAGGATTTTACAATTTCTAGTTTTTGGTCATTTAGTATAAAATCAAACCTATGTTCACTTCTTCCTTTCGAACAAATAACTATCTTAGTTTTCATTGTATTTACTGTTAATTTCCATTGTGTGCAATATTCTTGAAACTTATTTAGAGAATGTTGTAAATCGGCTGCTGTCTCGCTTATTAATACAGTGTCATATGCGTATAACAAAATAAGAAGTTTCAAATATAGTCCTAGTTCGTTATCTAAATCATGTGATATAGTAGTAACACCGTTTATTCCATTGTCTGTCAACAACTCTTCTAAATAATTTAGATATAAAGAAAATAAGAGGGGAGACAGGTTCTCTCCTTGTCTAACACCCCAAATTGCACGTGAAAAGGCTACTTTTTTTCCATTTGCAAACACACATGACTTGATATTGTTATACATATTTTGAATTAATCTTAGACATTTGCCATTTATATTTTGATTACATAGTTGTATCCAAAGTCCATTTCTCCAGACTTTATCAAATGCGGCTTTAAAATCAATGAATGCGCAAAACAGCTTATTTTTGTTATTTATTAGAGTCTGTATCAGTGAATATAAAACAAATATATTGTCAGCAGTAGACTATCCTTTACGGAAACCGGCCTGCGAATCCCTAATTACATCATTTTCCTCCGCAAATTTAGTTAGCCTGTTATTAATTACAGCCGTGAACAACTTTCCGAAGCAACTTTGACGTGTTATAGGTCTGTAATTTCCCGGCTTATTTATATCCACATTTTTTTTATAAATTGGTTTTATAATCCCAACAGTCCACGATTCAGGTACGATTCCAGTGTTGAGAATAGTATTAAAGAGTTTAACATAGTAGGTAGCATTATACTCAATAGTACATGTATATGTTCGTTCAAAATTAAATCAATTCCATTTGCCCTGTTCTTGTTTAGCTTTCGTACTGATTTTAGTATTTCGTTCTCTGTAATTGGTTCATTTATTTCTTCATTTATCGCCATGTTGATTTGTTCATCATTCTCTATTCGTTCGTCTGCACTTTCAGATTGACCAATATTTTTGAAGTGAGTATAACGTTTTTCTATTGGACATCCGATATCTATTTTACCTTTATTACTATCGTTAATTATTTTCCAATAATCCCTAGAGTTACTTTTCTTAAGTTTACGAAGCTTTGTTACTTTGTCTTGCTTATATTCTTTGCAATATTTATTAAGAGTTTGTTTGTATAATTTGCACTTTTGGCATAATTGTGTTTCGTTATGTTCTGTTTGTCTTAGTTTATATTGAAATTTAGCCTTATGAAAATCTCTTCTTGTTTTTCCATACCATATATGTTTATTTTGATCTTGTTTATTGCGAAACCGTGGTTTTGACCCGAATGTTTTATAAGCACATGTGGTAAACAATGATCCTAACTCGTTTACAATTGTGTCAATATCCCGCTGTGTTACGTCCCCTACTAATGTATCCAACATGCTGTGTATTTCCTGTATTAAGTCATATCCGTAGCTGTTCGTTCCCTTGTCGGAATTTATTCTTTCTAGGCTTACATTTGTGTTTTGAAAATAGGACTCCTGCTCATTAAATTCATCTATTATAAATTCTAAATTATGCTCATGACACAATAACTCATCCGGGTTAATAATGTCGTTTATTTTCCAAGTACGACTATTTGTGTCACACATTAATAAAATATGCTTATATTATGTGGAAAATGCGTTTAATTATCTTTGTAATTCTAAATAAGGATCATTTACTGAATATTTGGTTCTTTCTGGTAGGATATAAACGGCCCCGCATAAGACGTCGTCGGATAGACCTGTTAAATTCTTAGAAATTGTGAACTACATGACAAGCTTACTATCAGTATTTATTTTCCGAATGTGTTTAGAAATATTTGTGCTTACAGCAACGTCAATTCCTCAGACTTATATTTTGACATACTTTTTCGATTTGTAAACATAATATTAAAATCATTTAAAACAATGGCAGAAGAATCTATGTCATCAACTTTAGTTTCTTGTAAACATATTATGTCAAATTTGGAGATTAAATCGGTAAATTCTGGGTAAGCTTGTCTTGTTCTGATACCACATACATTCAATGACCTTTATAGAATGCGAACTAACATTTTGCAAACTATTTACAAAGCAGTTCATGCGGTGGTTACCGTTATACCGTCCCGCGTGTTCCTATGTACTGTCCATACACTCAGGGCGCGGCGGCTTAGCGCATATATTGTTCATTTCTGAAACGTGTCCGTCTGAATAATCACGACTGGTAGACTGATTGTTTGTATTGTTATTGCTAGCCGATACCTGTCTCGGTGGCTGACCAACATGAACCTGTCATGCAACTGCGTGCGATAAGGATCTGACTGGTGTGATATTATGTCACTATGTTGGTTTACGGCGACTATGCTGGGTTGCGCGGTCGCATGACACTGTCTCGGCATTGAGCCATCGAGACAATTATCGACGGGTAAATTAAATTCCGATACACATATAGTTGATTGCTGGTGTGAGTCAGTATTTCGTTTTGTTAATTTTGAGGGGGAGTTATTTGTTGATTTCGGTGGGTTCTCACTAATGGTCGGGATAATGGTTCTGTTTTGGGAGTAATTGTCATTGCTAATGCTATTTTCTCGTAATTGTTTTGGTAATGTTTCGTCAATTGTTAATGGTGATGTTGCCTTTTTTCTTGCCTCTTGTTACAGGTTCCGTTTCGTGTTGTCTATTTTTGTCTCTTCCACGCATCGGGGTTGTTGTGTGCAGGTGTTGTATTTCAGTTGGGTCCTGATCCTGCAGTAGCATGAAAGGGTTTTGTGTAGTGTAGTCAATTAGCGCATCACTACCTTGGTTTTCGCGGATTTCATTTTGGGTTTCATGGGTTTTGGGTTCGTTAGGTATATCCCTGTGTTGCCGTGTATAGTTCGTTCGGAGCATATAAATGTGGTATGGTTCGCTGGCTCGGGCTTGGTATCGATACTGTTCGCCAGGTTCATATTTATTTGGTCGGATATTGGTTTCATGGTTATAGTGGCGTTGTTGATAGTAGTGTGTTTGGCCTTGGTTTGGTTTAAACATATTTATTAAACAATAGTCACATGTAAATATATACACAGTTGACAATTGGATTGGACCGAAAGCCGAAACTTATTGAGATCCGCTCCATGGCATTGGTTTGTGCTTGCGTTATTCCTGTTTAGCTCTTCATTGTAAAGAATATTGTTTTTGTATAGCTTGTCTCTGACTAGGCGCACTCTCTTTCTTTTGTCTGCCAGATAATGTCGCATTGCTGGGTACAGTTTCTTTCTTCTGTCTGCTATTTATTTTGGGAAGTGCTCTCTGATGCTATATTGTCGGTCTATATTCCCATGGAAGTTTCTTATCAGTTATTTGTCGCTAAAGGTTTGGCAAGCCCCTAAGATCGGTCGAGGGTATGATTGTCTATTTCGGATTCGTCCCAGTATGTGTATTCGGTCAAATTTTACTCTGTGTATTTTCTCTTGGTCTTCTGTGGCTGTAAATGCATGGTCTTTGAGGAATGTAAGCAGCACAACACCGGTTTCCTCGTTCTCAGTTTCAGGTACACCGAAAATTAATAAATTGTTCTCCATTTGCCGACATCGTTGTTCTAAGTTAAATTCCCGCAAATATATGTTTTCAGTCTTTAATGACTCAATTTCGTATTCTAATTTTCGTTGCTTCCATGCTGTCTCATTAGTTCACCTTTCATCATTTCATGTTCGTCGTAAATTGAGCTGAATGTTTGCATGGCCTTTTCGAAATCGCACATTTTTGTTTTCAATTCTCCGTTATCTTTCTTTCTCCCGTTTTATGACATTAATGTTTATGCGTGAACTATCTGACTCTATTATAGACAACTTTGAGAGATGACCATCCATTGTTTTAATGCGTGCGCCAATAGAGCATACCAGGTCGAATGTCTCATCGCCCATGCACTTGTGTTCAGTGTTTTGACTTGTCTGTGTTTGTGGGGCTGTTGCTGCGTGTGTCCACTGTGTATTAAGTTGTGCACAAGGTATATTTCCTCCGATTTCGTTTCCGTTAGGGACAAATATATACTGGCTATTTGGCATATATGTACATGTAGTTGTGTTTACTTGTGCAGATGCCATAGTGATATGTTGCGGTGGATGTGGCGAGGCGGATATGTTCATAATGGGTTGTGTCTGTTGACCATGATACAGTACATCACTTGCTTTGCCGATTATATGTTTGACGTTTGTCGTAGCTAAATTTGCTAGCATTTTGACAGGGGATAGTGTTGTTAGTGAGGGGTGGTTCGGTGCCTGCTTCTTAGTTAGTTTCGTTTTTGGGAAGTTTTATGTTTCGCCATAATAATATTCGGGCATCTTTGCGCGGTCAGAATATGTGTGGGAACCGATCATAACACTTTCAGTTGTCAGTACGAATAGCGCGCCAATCAAGCGTGGCGTCCAAATGGCCAATCGATGTTCACTCTGTCGTTCAATCAGTAGCGCGTGACGATTTTCTAATCATAGCGGGTATGCAGGTAAGCTGATCGCTATTCACATATTCTCGTCTACACACACAGGCCCTGGGGCAATGTTAGTGGGACATTCACTCACATTCTTATACACTAAACACGACGGGTTTTAATATATCAAAACAGTATATAACGTTACCACCTGTAATTTCACTAGTAGTAGTCCATGCATCAGGTATTAAAACACAGTATCACCAAATATCAATGACAACAAGTGTGTATTAATTGCATTAAATCCAAAAACATTAACACAGACAAAAGAACACAGTTTTGCACTCGCGCATGCGCAGCCAAATCCGCCTGTCCACTGCAAATTCTTCCGTGGCGGATCCGTCACGGAAAACATCGATAATCACCATGTCCTTCACGGATCCTTCACGGAAACGTAGATAATTAACTACTGATTTATCTTACCTGTACGCAATCGAGATTAACGGCTATTTAGAATTTAAAATTGCTGTACTAAATAAGTATATTGCAAAACGATGTATACTAAATTTTTATATGTTGCTGGCATTATTAAAACGGGAAAGATAGTTGAGAGTTTTGCTATAATGTAATTGCTAT
>JBEVXV010000997.1:0-4114 GCA_040505915.1 Sedimenticola sp.
TATTTTGGAAAATGCCACAAGGAATTATTCACGGTTAACGGATTATGGCTACAAAGTTAGCACTGGCCCCTTGGTTTGGAATCGGCACAAAGATCAAATAGTAGAAAGAACATTAAAGAACGCTCTCCCCCTAGTATGGGCTGAAAGTGTGATGCCAGGCGGTTTTTTTCAACATAAATCAGAACGTAGAAATCACAAGCCCTGGTTCCATATAAATGGTGATAAAGATAAATGGCTCATCTGTAATGAGCCATGTTTGCTGCTACAAAGAACAACTGCCAAAGAACAAAAATCAAGATTAAATGTCGCAGAGTTACCAAGGTCGTTTATTCAGAAATATGGTGGTGTTGTCGTTGAAAACCATCTAAATATGGTACGACCCATGGGTAAGGCTGCCATCTCACTGAAAACGCTAGCTTTCATTCTTCGAAGTGGTGTTGTTGATCAATTATTTCGTGCAATGAATGGTTCTGTAGCAGTTTCTGCTTATGAGCTTGAAGCGTTACTTTTACCGCCGCTTAAGCGAGCTAGACAGATTCAGGAAGCAATAGAAAGCGGAATAGACACTAATGTAATCGAACGGATGATAGAGGATGCTTATCGTGAGCAATTTATCCAGGCTGCTTGATGTAGCATCCATACAGAAACGTTTACCCAAGATATTCCCAGAAGGTACAAAAAATCGAGCAAATCATGTAAATATTGTTGCTGCCAGAACAATTTTTGTCATGCTCTACCTTGGAGCAATTGAAGGGAATGATTACTGGATTAGGCCCAATCAAGTCACCCGTATGACTGATGAGCAGGCTGACAAGAGATCTAACGCGGAAAGATTAGGATGGCGAAAAGAATCAGTTCGCAGGATTCCTAAAGATGAGCAGATTGTTGGGCAGTGGTATAGCGTTGATTCACGCGAGGGTATTCGTGATGACTGTCTTCGTTATGCCCTAAGAGCTTCAGGGGCCGCAGTAGTTTGTGAGGATCTACCAACCACCTCTAGTGCAGGGCGTCATGCCTTAGAAAAAGGTTTTGCGGATTTATTTAATCCCAGCTTGGAATCCGATGCATTTAACCATGCTGTAGATGAATGGGCGAATAAGAATCTATCTAAGAGTGCGAATATTCGCCGAAAACTTATACAGAGGGCGAATGCGCAAGGTAAATCAGATGTCCTTGTTACATTCCCAAATCAAGAAACCAGAAGGCTTGCGCCTGGTCCTAGCTCGACTATTTCGCAAGCGGTAATAGAAGATTTTGCCCCCCGATTTTTATCCAACCCCGCTGTATTGTGGGTTAGCGAGAGTGCTGTAAAAGAAGAACGTGCTGACAGAGAATTAGCTAATGATATTGGTTTATATATAGAGTCGGACAAGCACTTACCAGATATTATCTTGGTTGATCTAAAAGATGATCATACCCTGATAGTTTTTGTGGAGGTCGTTGCATCAGATGGTCCCATAAATGACCATAAAAAGGATGCTTTATTGGAGTTAGTTACTAATGCGGGACTGGGTTCTTCGCATGCCGCATTTGTTACTGCATACAAGGACAGGGAGCATGAGGCTTTCAGAAGGACTTTTGCCACATTAGCTTGGCAATCTTTCGCCTGGTGCATGTCTGAGCCTAACAAAATCATAGGGCTGCATGAGCGGCTAGATGGAATGCTGCTCCAGGATTTAATTCATGTAGTCTGACCTTCTACCCTTATCGTTAGCACTTGCCTCAGTGTGTTTTTTCTTGAAGATTTTGTAACCATTCAGCAGGGCTCTGGGTCGGTGTCGGAGTCGATTGCGCACATGGATGTGGGTAAGGAACGTGATATGGGCGCGGTCAATTGCAGTTTCTATGTTTATCTACTACAGGCTGCCAACTGATCTCCATAATCCGGGCTAGAGCCCCCGAAGCCAGGCTGGACGTATCTCTCCCAGCCCCGCTTGTACAGCTTCGATCTGCTTCAGTAGCCGGTCACTATCTTTGGGTAGATTCCCAGCCATGGCAAGGGCGTTGGAGGCGTGGTTGGAGCGGAAGATCACCGTCTTCGGTGGGTTGAGTCCGGCGATCAGGCGTTTCTGCTCCTCCAGTATTGCCTGATCATCCTGGGGGATGAAGGGTTCACCAAATTTTTCTGCAAACTCGGCTGCCGCCTCCGCTTCAAGGTAGAGCTGCAGGGTGGAGAGATAGGTGACGGGGGCGCTGTTGAGTAGCTCCAGAGTACCGTCGATATGCTCTCGCCAGTGGTTCTTTCCTCCCAGTCCAAGGATGACGGTAGCTGAGACCTTCAGGCAGGACTCGGCTGCTCTCTCCATCGCCCGGCGGATGCTGTGCTGGGTCGCTCCCTTGGTGATCCGCTTCAGTGTCCGGTTGTCACCAGACTCAATTCCCAGGTAGAGGAGTGAGAGCTTTTTCTCTCGCAACTGCTGCAGTTCTTGTGCTGATTTGCGCAAGATATTGGCTGGCGTGGCGTAGCAGCTGACACGGCTGAGGCGAGGCAGCGACTCGGCTAGCTTGTCAAGGATCGGCAGCAAGTTCTCCATCGGCAGGGCTAGGGCATCGCCGTCGGCAAGGAAAACCCGTTGGGTATCTGGGAGTCGCTTGGATGCCTGTTCGATATCTTCCAGCACCCTCTTTAGGGGGCGTGCCTGATACTGCTTAGAGCTGTACATAGAGCAGAAAGAGCACTGATTGAAGCTGCACCCCAGGGTGGCCTGAATGATCAGGTTGTTACTTTCGCTGGGCGGGCGGTAGAGGGGCAAGTCGTAGTTGAGCATGGGCTGGGTTGTCAGTTGTCAGGAGGGAGTATTTCGTGAGTATGCGTAGTTCTTTCCAGGTGCGCAGTGTCTGAGAGCTTACTTTGGAGGATAAACCAACCGGATACCCGAGAAGAGACTGTCGGCATCAGGGAGAGCGGCCTTGCGGTAGCTGGGGCGTCGTAGGGCGCGCTGGGTGTGTAGGCTGCCGCCGCGCAGGGGGAAGTGGTGATTGTCGAAGCTGTTGGTTCTGGCCTCCTGGTAGTGGGTGGCCTGAAAATCGGCGTAGGGCTCAAAGGTGTTGGCGCACCACTCCCAGACTCGACCAAACTCAGTGATCCCCTGGGTTCTTGTGGCCGCCTCCCACTGGTACTCATGTTGCGGGACGGCACCACTGAGTTCACCGCCGAGACTGGCTGTCCAGTTGGCATAGGCGCTGGCCTCATAGTGGGTGACACCGCTAACGGGATCCTCGGCGACTAGATCAAACGGACCGCTGATGCCGTTGCCAAACCAGTGCCCCTTGTCATCCTGGCACCAGGAGCGGGGGTGTTTGAGCGCTCTACAGCTCCAGCTCCAGCCAGCAGAACTCCAGTGGGCCTCCTCTTCGTATCCACCCGCCTCGATAAAGGCGAGAAAGGCGCTGTTCTCCACCGGTCGACGATCAATACGGAAACTGCTCAACTCGACAATCTGGGCGGGCTGTTCATTATCGAAGGCGGCGGGGTCACCCTTCGCGCCGATGCGGTAGTGGCCCTGGGAGATGCCCGTGTGGTTCGCCTGGGGCAGGTGGCTGAGCAGTGGGTTTTTCACCTTGTAGGAACCTTGCTGATGCAGAGTGCGCTCAGCCAATACTTGCAGCATCTTTTCGTAGACTTCGGCCTGGCCCTGGATAATCAGGTGGAGCAGGCGGCCATTGGCTATTAGTGGGTGATCGGGCAGGCTGCCGGGGTTGGCCAGGCGCATGATATTCTCATCCTGCAGCTCCATTACCCAGTTCAGCAGGTGATCTTTCGGGGGGAGCCGCTTCCACTCCTCCTGGCTCGGCAGAATGCCGGGAATAAATAGCTCGCGCACCCGGCTGGTCATGTCACTGTCACCCTGGACAATCTCTCTCAACCAGTAGGTTTCGATGTACATGCCGCGCCCGAGGAACCATGCAAGGGGGGCCAGTTGCGGGTTGTAGGATTGGTAGCAGTCCGTCTCTGGGAGTGACTCCACCAACTGCGTCATCATCTGGTGTAGGCTACTTAACTGCCCCAGCAGGTTGTCATTACTCATGCCGCTTCCGGTCTATTCAATTGATAGGGGGCATAGTACCCCATAGTCTTCGGAGGAACGAGGTGTTGCTGGCTTATGGGCATCAA
>JBEVXV010000998.1:0-8761 GCA_040505915.1 Sedimenticola sp.
TTTTTTTTTTTCCCTTTTTTTTTTTTTTTTTTTTATTCCATCCAGCATTCGAAGGGGGCATCCGTCGTCGGACACGCGACATTCTTGTTATTATTGTTATTAAAGTCAATATTATTGGGAACAAAATGTAATGCTCTGCTTGAAATGTGCATTTCAACATACATAATCAATTTATGAAATCAATTTAGACATATCTTTAAAAATAAAATTAATATAAATGAAATATAATATGCATATTATTCATTAACTGGTTGTGACGTCATAGAAATCCACGCATAATCCAAACTAATTAATTATTTAAACCTCTATAACTTTCTAACAAATTGGAATATTTGCATGCGGTTTTCACCATTCTCTTTAGATTATCGATGCCTGTAATGTGCACATTAAAGTATTTTCCAGGATAGGTCACCTTTAATAATAAACTGGTCTAATTATCCATTTAACACGGATGAAACTGTAAAACAACCGAGATCTTTTTCTTATTTATTAAGGATTACATGTGAAAATAGAGCCAATAGTGTCCGGTGTATGAATGTGATGCGGCCGGTCCTACTAGACGTTTATGAAAATAAATAACTGTACCCCCGATAAACGTCTAGTAGACACATCGGTGACGGGATAAATATATTATATAGATTAGTAGACATATTGTATACAATATGTCTACTAATCTATATAATATATATCCACAAGTATATTTAAGATACACCCATTTAGATTGTCCATCATCATCCACATCGCTCAGTATCACCTGATTTGTGGCCTATGACTTCTGACTTGTGGCTTCTGACTTGTGACTTAATTGTAACTTCTGACTTGTGACTTCTGACTTGTGATTTCCGACCATTATTGACCTGATTTGTGGTTTATGACTTCTGACTTGTGGCTTCTGACTTGTGGCTTATGACTTGTAACTTCTGACTTGTGATTTCTGACTTGTAACTTCTGACTTGTGGCTTATGACTTGTAACTTCTGACTTGTGGCTTATGACTTGTAACTTCTGACTTGTGGCTTATGACTTGTAACTTCTGACTTGTGATTTGTGGCTTCTGACTTGTGTCATTCTGAAAGTTGTGCATGTTTTTGCCTCTTTTTATGTCGAACGAACGGAATAAAACCCTGTTCGCGACGTATTAGTCTGGTAGTTGTGTTCAGCGGTTTGCAAGGATCGCTTGACTTTGTCCTATTTGTTGTGACCGATTCCTACAAAAGCATATAATATATCTACTAAAGTTTGGTAGATATCTTACATACAAAATAAATGATATATTATACAGATATTGTCTGATGATGAGGTGAATAGCCAAATCTAAGGACCTGGCATATGGGATATTCACCGACGCGCGTAGCGCGGAGGTGAATATCCCATATGCCAGGTCCTTAGATTTGGCTATTCACCGAATCATCAGACAATAACTGTTTTATTATACGACTCACCCGTCTTTCAATGTCATTAAATCGTCTTCGATCGCTTCCGCGAACCTACTACCAGTTGTGTGTGCACCCTGAAGGAGAGCACAATGCGAAAGCGAGAAATCCGAAACTGAAAGAAACAATGCACCAGTCAATTGTAATCCCCGCCCTCCGCAGGCCGAATTGGAAGTTGATGTCATTTTGACGTTGACGTCATATTCGTCGTTGACGTCATATTTGACGTTGCCGTTATATTTGACGTTGACGTCATTTTGACGTCATATTCGTCGTTGACGTCATATTTGACGTTGCCGTTATATTTGACGTTGACGTCATACTTGACTTTGCCGTCATATTTGACGTTGACGTCATTCAACAAATCGGGCATGTGAATACAAATTTCCAGCGAGGTGAATATCCATCATGCAGCCAGTGAATATACCTTTCCACGGCATGTCATGTGACCTGCTCATGACCAATGAGAACGGCTGTTACATACCGGTCGTATAATAATATCTTATATTCTATGGTAAATTTCTATGGTACGCCGTTTTACTATTTATTCCCGAAAACAAGCTATCTACTAAACTTTAGTAGATATCTACTAAAGTTTGGTAGATATCTTACATAAAAAATAAATGATATATCTTATATACATTAGTAGATATCTTATATACTTTAGTAGATGTATTATATAGTTTAGCATATATCTTATAAAGTTTAGTAGATATCTACTAACCTTTGATTTATAAGATATCTACTAAAGTATAATATATTTCCTTTAATCTTTCACATAAGATATCTACTAAAGTATGTCAGATATATTATATAATTTAGTAGATATCTTCTCTTTAGTACATATCGTATACAGTTTATGAGATATCTTCTAAACTATATAAGATATCGTATATAGTTTAGAATATATCTTATAACGTTTAGTAGATATCTTATAACGTTTAGTAGATATCTACTAAACTTGGGTTTATAAGATATCTACTAAACTACATTAGATAGCTATCTACAAAAGTTTAGTAAATATCTACTAAAGTTTAGTAGATAGCTTGTTTCTGGAAATAAATAGTAAAACGGCGTACCATAGAAAGTTGCATATATCTGTGGGAAGGTGTATACCCACCGAACAGTTGTTTGCACAGACGCTGGGACACTTGCTAAAATGTTTGTTTAGGGAATTAAAGAACTGATTTGATTTGATTGGATGCGATAGAACTTGCTCGCATCCAATGAAATAACGCAGTGGGAGTTTCAGTTTCCACATAAGCCGTAGGCCAAGGGTGCGTATGGCAATAGTACCATTGGCTAGCGAAGATGCTTTAAACCATATTGTGTTGAAATCCCACGGTGACCAAAATTTTAACCATTTGAGCTACTGTTGGTTGACTATTACATGGCTGTTACTCAAGTTAGTAGGTTCCCCTGGGTCTGGGCATCTAACTTTTCAACTTCATAGCGTTCCATTGCCTGACTAGTACCCTAGGATGACGAACCATCCCCAGTTTGCTGCATACACGTAATCAAATTGAACATGGCTATGCGGCTGCAACCAAACACTCTACTGATGTCAACGAGAGCAATGCCAATTGCCTGATTTCTATTGGCTTCTGATAAACGCGGCATATATGTCAAACAAATTTTGGTATGTTTTGGACTTTGTACCGAATGACTTGTCTGCTCAGGTAGGCCAAACCGAATTTTCCAGTCATTGAGCACGAGCACGTGTACATGGCTCGAAACGACTTTCTGACGATTCGATCGATACACATTGTCCGATGATAACGAATCAGATGCACACAAGACAGGGGCACTATTGATCATCAACATTTTGACACCGGTAGCGTGTATATACATATGTATGAACAAAACAGTTATTACACAATAATGACAGTAAAGCTTCTTTTTTTGCTCAGTATAATATAATGAGTTTTCGAAAGAAAAACTAGAACACGAATACTCACCATATACATATGTGTATATTAGTCCGAAGACGTTTATATACACATTGTAGTGATTATTTTAAACTGTATCATATCAAATGTATCAACTTTGGTTAATCAATAAACATCTAAATATCGGCAATATGTGTACTGACATTCATCATGCCCTATCAAAAGGCAAACTCGCCACTTTCCGTCACAGAAGGCAGACTGGTCACATGAAAGCAGATCGGAGATCTGCAGGTTCCGGATCTGTGAGGAAGGTACTGTTTATCGGACTACATATCTGGGTACATGTATGTATGGGTATAATGTTACACGTACATGTATTACTACAGCTCTGGGATCTGAGAAACTACAGATCTGGGATCTGGTAGATGTAGGTCTGTGTTCAATGTTACATGAGCTACAACAGATTTGGTATCTGATAGACTACATATCTGGGGTTTGGTACATGCAGGCATGTGTATAATGTTACACGAGTTACTACAGATCTAGAATGTATGTCTGTGTTTAAAACAGGGTTTTCTTTTGCTATTTTGGAAACATGACCCAGCTTAGTAAAAGTACGGAGTTAGCGATCTTTTTTTCCAATTTTCACTTTACTTCACGACTGAAAATATGTGCAGGACATTAATTGGACTGACAAGACAGAAAAATGTGTCAGTCCTCGTCAGAAACTGCCAGACATCACTGTAGGACTGGCACTTTTCGGTCACTGTGTACTTTTACTAAGCTGGGTATGGGTCATATGTTACCAAAATAGCGAAAGAAAATCCTGTTTTAAACACAGACATACATCTACCAGATCCCATATCTGTAGCAACAAATAAGTAACATTATAAATAGACCAGATGTACCAGATCCCAGATCATAATTAATTAGTCTCTCAGATCCCAGATATGTATAGTAACTCGTGTAACATTATACCCAGACATACATGGGTAGAGTAAAAAAAAATGACCCCTTTGCTTTTTCCCCACCTCTAGCTTTTATTATGTCACTTTAGTATCAACTAAACATGTCCTGATGTGTATTTGGACACCAGCTTGCTTGCCTGAACATTTTATCAAGATCGGTCCATAAATAAGAAAGTTACGGCCAAAAATGTAGTCAAAAAGGGCGTTACACTCCTGACAAAAGTGTGACATTTTTTTTAATGTTGTGTGTTTGAATGTTCACAGAACATACTTTAACACATGTATGTATTAACATGCTGGATTTTAAGGAATGTGAACCATTTCTATATGTGTTACAGACAATTTTGGTGTCTTTTTGTCTTCTCTATGCATTGATAATGGCAATTTTATAAGACCTGTGTGCAAATATTCCAAAATTGTAAAAATACAATATTTTGCCTAAATGTTGAAATAATAGACATACTACAATGACTTGGCACACTTCACAGCACATATTTTGGTAATGCTACATGTTAACTACAACTTGAAAAAAAAATGATTTGTTTTAACACACTTAACTTAAATGTGTGATATCCCAACCAAGGCACCTATGCATGTCAGGAGTGTAACATGTCACCATTTAGAGAGTAATTATAGTGCAATAGAGGGTTGAAACCTGTATTTCTTAATATTTTTCAGGATATCCTGACCTAAAGAATAAATAAACATCATTAGTGCGACCTCACTTTACAAATGGTCTTTCATAGATGGCCAAACGATGAAATGTCAGGAGTGTAACGCTTTGCAACAGCAACGAATAATCCAATATATAATACTTCTTGATATAATATCATACTTGTAATGATGTGTAGCGATATATCACACATTTCTAACAACAGTTTTCCATGATTAACACGCGTACTGATTTTTTTTATTGAAAAGTAAGGTATAGTCACCACATTTTTTAGTTTTTTCTCAAAAGCATTGACAATATGATCTTTAGATGTCATAGATTTATGTGAGTATGGCTTTACAAATATGAGTAAATCATTATAAGACTTGTAGATTGTCTGATGTAAGTACATCACTGCATTATGATAGGATGTCAGGAGTGTAACACATTCAGCCAAGTTTATGGAAGTAACTATTAATACACATATAGTAATTTTCACTTGAACTATGAGTAAAATAGGTAGTGCTTGTTGCTCAATATATGTGTTGTATCATATTAGCTACAAATATCCATGCCATCAAGATGGTTGTAATGAAAAATATATGACTGCAACCTAGAAACGATGTAATTTACCATACAATTTTTGGATTTATTTTTTATTTTTATATTAATAGTGTCATTATAATAGTCAATATGTCTTATGATGATCACTGTATGAAATTAAATATCATTTACTAATTTACCTTTGCTATTACTACTTTTTACTAAATAATATAAATGTCAGGAGTGTAACAAAATGAATGTAGGTGTTTTTCAATGAATGACAGTAAAGCAACCAGATGGACAATTGGTGCGAAATTTTCTGTGGATGTTTAGTGACCATATATGTTTGAGAAAAAGTGATCTTCCTAGTTATTGTCGCATCTTACAGAAGCAGTGACAAACTTTTGTCTTCCCAGTTCTTGTTAACAACAGTATAAAACCAGAAAAAATCATGTTATTTGTTGTTTTTGTAAGTTACATTGGTAAATATGGCATGAAATCGAAGCTTATGCAGGTCTTCATCACATAAAACCAAATACATATGGCTATCTTCAATGCAAACTTATGGGAACATCTGAAGAAATATTGCCAATATTTTTACATTTTGTGTAAATTTTGTTCAATAAAAATGCTGAAAAAAAATTTGTTTCATGTTATGCACCAAACCCAAGTAGTTTTGCGAACTTCAACATATATATATTGATCTGAGATAAAACAAGAGTGGCTCAGACGTGATTTATTTTTGACCCCCAATGTCACACTTGGGGGTCATTTTTTTTTACTCTACCCACATCCATCACATCACAGATCTGTAGTAACTCGTGCAACATTATACACAGGCCTACATGCACCAGATCCCATATCTATAGTATATCAGATACCAGATCTGTAGTAGCTTATGTAACATTTACACAGACCTACATCTACCAGATCCCAGGTATGTACATTTATATCAGATACCAGATCTGTACTAGCTCATGTAACATTGTACGCAGACCTACATCTACCAGATCCAAGATATGTAGTTACACGTCTAACATTATACACATACATACACGTTCCAGATCCCAGATATGTAGTCCGATAAACAGTACCTTCCTCACAGATCTGTGACCAACAGATCGCTTGAATGTGAACATTCTGCCGTCTGCCTTTCCATCACCATGACTACATAATCACCAAACATATGATTTTTTATGCATACAGCAAATTGTGCCACATATGAATTTGATATGAAAATCATATGAATTTCCTATGCAAGCCATATGAGTTTCATATGCAGTGAGTTTTATAATGAGTTTTTTATGCCCCCGGTCTTGGAGAGCCGGTGGCATATAGGGTTTGGACCGTCCGGGCATCCGTGGTCCGAATGGCCACATTTCTTGTTCTACATGATTTTCATATGAATTGCATATGAACATCACATGAAATTCATATGAAAACCATGTAGATAAAACACATTATAAATCTCCCTGCATATGAAGATCATATGGCTTGCATATGAAATTCATATGATTTTAATATGACAATTCTTCATATGAAAATCACATGTGGCACAATTTGCTGTGTAACTGATGAATCAACAAGAAACATAGCACACTAGTGGCCTCTTTTTTCTATGCCAATAACATTATGAACCCTTACAACGCGGGAAATGAAAAATATTGGTGTTGTTCTGCTGCTTTTTCTTATTTATTTTTCTTATTTCAAATCAAAACATTTTTTGGAAGCACAGTGAAATCGTCCCCCTCTAAGGAGACGATTCTACTGTGCTGCTAAGAAATGTGTATGTATGAACAAATTGTAAATAGTGAAAAAAGGAGACGAAAAGTTTATCCTCTCGCAGACCACAATGCTTGTTTCCAGCGTTGTAATGGTAAAGCTTGGCATAACCACTTGCAATCACAACTATGACGTTAGTAGTTCAAAAATCAAATATTAACACTACACAATCTTTCTTTCTTATCATGTATCAAACTATATAATGAATTTAGTTTATGAGAACACCTTGCAAACATGTAATGCAGATGGGCGCTTTGTCATGTCATATTGTAAGCCTTCTCGGATAATGGCTATAATTTCAGATGAAATGTAGGGCTCCGTTTCCAAGTGAACTAATCCGTGGGGGGTTTCTTTTCTTTCCATGCAGTTGATGATAATTTGCACAGAACTGTCTCCATCGTCGTCTGCGATGCATGCATGATCCATGTTCCAGGCAGTTTTTTCCGCATACAGTTCGACATAGGTGCAACATAGACTCCATATGTCTGATGGCCTCTTCGCTGTTCTAAAGTTGAGCAGAATCTCAGGAGCTTGATAAGCCGGGGTTCCTGGTTGCATCTGACGTTTGTCTGCAATTGTTGTGGTCATCGTATTCATCACCTTCAGTTTTGATAGTCCCATATCACAAACTTTTGCAATTTCGAAGTTTTTTGAGAGTAGGATATTTTCTGGCTTAATGTCCCTATGTATAATTACTGGGTTGCGATTGTGTAAGTACGATATTGCCTGACATACTTGCAATGCAATTGAATGTTTATGTGTCAATGTGAATTCATGCCCCAAGTCCCCGAACAGGACATCATCCAAATTAGGACCTGTAATGAGTTCTGTAAGAAGATATAAACTGTCCGCTTGTATTGAGTAACCCATCAATAGAACAATGCTTGGATGTCTAATGTGGCTATTAATTTGAACTTCTTGTAACACTGATTGCCTCACAAGTTTCATGCGTTTCACTTTTAATTTCTTCACCGCAACATTGGTGCCCAGGTACTTTCCCTGATACACCTCACCAAAGCCACCCTCCCCAATTTTTTCCAATATTTTGAAATCTTCATATTTGACGTGCAAGTTACTAATATTATCCTCCAAGGCATTGTACTTTTGTTTTACTGGTGGCGGCTCTCTGAAAATGCTAGCGGTGGAGTTTAAACTCATTCTTGGTTTTTTATCTGGTATATTCATGTCTGGTTCAATATTTCCTCTTTTTACAGCTCCAGTATTCACAGGTTTATTAGTTTCATAATTAAAAAGTGTCTCACACAGTTCAATTCCACTGTCTCTTGCTATCTGATTTCCAATTATCTGATCATTCACAGATCCTGTTGCTACCAGATTTCCACTTATCTGATCATTCACAGATCCTGTTGCTACCTGACTTCCAATTATCTGATCATTCACAGATCCTGTTGCTACCGGATTTCCAATTATCTGATCATTCACAGATCCTGTTGCTACCAGATTTCCAATTATCTGATCATTCACAGATCCTGTT
>JBEVXV010000998.1:8861-16020 GCA_040505915.1 Sedimenticola sp.
TCCTACCTGCTTTTCAATTATCTGATCATTCATAGATCCTGTTGCTACCGGATTTCCAATTATCTGATCATTCACAGATCCTGTTGCTACCAGATTTCCAATTATCTGATCATTCACAGATCCTGTTCCTACCTGCTTTTCAATTATCTGATCATTCACAGATCCTGATGCTACCTGATTCACATATCCTGTTGCTACCGGATTTTCAATTATCTGATTATTCACATATCCTGATGCTACCTGATTTCCAATTATCTGATTATTCACATATCCTGTTGCTACCTGACTTCCAAATATCTTATCATTCCTGGTCCTAGAAACGGCAACTGGTGTATCAAACGTATAAATGACATTTTTGTATTCCACAGCCAGGTTGTAGTCGCCTGGTTCTGTAATGCGTACTAAGCAAATATCTATTCCAGCTGCAAAGATATGTCCAGATTTATACCAAGTGAACATACCCTCTCCCGAATTGTGTACCTTTGTTACAACACCAATAATCAAAGTTCCGTCATCTTCTGTTCCACATATTTCACTTGGACCATGTAAAATAACATCTGCAGAATCTAGTTCTCTCTGTGGAAATATATAAAGCCCATCTTTTTGTTTGTTTACGTACAGTTTATTTCCAACAGAAATGGAGGTTACAGTAAAGCCATCTTCTAAAGGCGAGTAATCATCCCCATCCTGCAGGGGTTGTCCCGAGAATCCTTCACAGCCAAACAGAGATTGACTATGTAATGAACTTAATTGCCCACTGTAAGAAGAAATGGTATCTCGTGTGTACTTCACCAACATCTTTTGTGGAACTTGGTTGTTTACTAGTAGTATGCCAGTTTCATTCTCATGAGTCTGAGATTCGTGTTCAGTTATCATTGGCGATTCAATATTCGTGTTACATGCAAGTTCTCCAACAGATTCAGTCTCAGATATGGAAACAATACCTTCACTATTTCCACTAATGTCTGTTTCATGTTCACACTCTTTTATATTTGTCTTTATGTACAGATAGAACTGTGAGGAATACAATCCATTTGATTTAAGAAACTCTTGGAAACAGCACTCATTACCATTTCTATCTCTAAACTCTGAAAGTACTGCTCCGTCGTATTGTGATAAACTTACTTCCATTTCACTTAGCAATCCACACTGACTTCTCCCTTCAGGAAAAAACAATTTCTTTCCTAACGAAAGTAATGACTCCACTGTCTGACTTTCATCAATGGCATATTTCAGAATTCTTGTCCCACCGCCTTGTTTATATTTCACTTGTTTGTGCGAGCCTTTACTGTAATGAAGCCAACCGAAGTGGATTGTGTACTCTTTGTGGCGGCCACTTCTTCTAACACCCTTTGTGGTAGACACTGCTGCACTTCCAGCCTGTAAAACAAATGCAAAGACATTATTTATTTATATTTTGTAGAGGACCACATAACAATCATTCATAGCATGTTTGATGTATTTCGGCTTATTGGTTCATGAACAGAACATGTTTAAAGAAATTTCGCTGTATCGGTAATTACCTAATGCACCGGACCGAACAGATTTAGCTATTTCTGTAGAGAACCACCAATGTATCATTGCTGTGAATATTCATTAAGACCGGCCAAGTGGTACAGGAGGATTAGTCGTTTGAGAGAGAGAGAGAGAGAGAGAGAGAATTTGGGTTTAGCGACCTATCAACAATATGTTCAGTCATACAAGGTCGGGTCGATGGGACTGAGTCCCATTCCTCACCCGTATCAGGGGGAACAAGAAATGTGGCCTAATGGCACACGAATGCCCCCGTTGGCAGCACATTCGGTGTGGGGGGAAATAGTTGACAAGTTTGAGAAACTCTTACAAACTTCTTAACCGAAAAAGCTAAGTGTTTTCAGCAATTATGTAATGTCAAAAGGTGAAGGTCATATTAAGTATCGTATTTAGTGATGGGACGATGATCGATTTTAATCGATGTTTTATCGATTGGTCCCGGATTTGCGACAATCGATTCATCTCAACTTTATGTGTACATGTCAACTAGCACCATATCATCATTTCTGCATGACCGTAATCAATAAAACTGGTCTCAAATGCAATGCACATAGTTTTATTGGAACTTGATACATATTATTTGAGATTGGCACACTGCGAAGAGCGTAACACGTACGGAACTAAACAAAACTGATTGATAACCAATTAAACAGAGCCTGGAAAGAATGTATGTTTGTATAATATACGAGGGGCATTCATTATATTTTGACAACGGCTGTATAACTTTATCAATACTAAGCCTACAACGTTGGTTTATATATCAAATTGTTTCATTGCCTTTTTGCCAATTGAACCATTATGACGTCGGCGACGTTGATTGTGACGTCACTGACGTCATGACGTTATTGTGACGTCATGATTGCACTGTGATTGGAAAGATTGATCAGACATAATAAAATAAAATAATTTCCGTTTCCGCTGGGCTACACATCGTAGCAAGCACAATTGGGCAAAGTGATGGCTGTATGTTGCGTGCCTTAGAGTAATAGTGCCATTGCTAACTAGATAGCTAGTAATTTGCGCTGTTTTATGATGCGCCGCATTGTCGTGAAGTGGCAGTGTTCGTGACGTACCAGTACTCGGACGCCATTTATAAATTACCTTAGTCATATTTTGAGAATACACTTTCTTTATTGCATTGTCCAATGTCTATTGTTTGCTCTGGTGATATATCGACGTATGCCACATCTTGATAATCATACAACATTGTCAAAAGGAAGCTTCCAACTCTGAAATTCTAGCCTACAAATCTACGGTCGCTCGTTATTTATTCTTACCCTCATCGCGTTAGAACAATTTTTTGGTATTCTTTAGAAATAAACCCACGTTTCATCCCCTTTTACCATTTCTGTTAGACTTTTGGGGTCGTCTGATCCAAACTTATTCAGCAATATGCGGAAAAAGTTTGCCCCCTCTTTTCTCTGATCCTGTGTTAAGAAATGGGGTACCCATTTAGCACATAGATTTCTGAAATGAAGTTCATCGTAGAAAGCGTAATAAGTTGTGCGAGTTGACACACGAAGATCTGAACTAAATTCAGGTACAGAAACATTTGAGCCATCTTGCACACACTCTAGAATATTCACATTCAGTGGCTCGTTCATAACCCGGTAATGTGCATTACTGCTAGGGGTATTCTTCACACTTTCCCGGCAATTTTTCACAGATCGGATGCAGATCGCGACAATTTTATTTGAAAGAGCAGTGATGGTATATACAGTATGCGAAATGCCATAGATAGATTTCGCGCCTGCTCCGATGTGTAGCCTTGCGAAAATGGCAAAAAAATTATTTTATTTTGCTGAATCCATATTTCCAAGCACATGGTAACACATGACGTCACGATGACGTCATAACGTCAGAGACGTCACATGCAACGTCATTGATGTCATAATGGTTTAACTGGCAAACGGCAATGCAACAAGTTGATATATAAATCAACTCTGCATGTTTAGTATTAAAAAAGTTACACCACCGTTGTCAAAATATAATGAACGCCCCTCGTACCACAACTCTTTTATAATGCAAGCTAGTTGGATATGATACCATTTAATCTTTGCAAATATACGATTAATGAAATACCGATTATAATCAATCATCGATCGGTTGCATGCAACCGATTATCGATTATGTAATTGCAACCGATTCCCACCACTAATCGTATTATTCTGTAGCATGTGTTCATATGAATCATGTGGTGGAATATTAAAGCGATCCATCAAGTTGTAAAGAAGTTCTAACAAGTTGAAGAAACTCTTACAAACTTCAATACCGAAAGCGCTAAGTCTTTTCAGCAATTATGTGAATGTCAACATATTAAGTATGGTATTATTCTGTAGCATATGTTCATATGAATCATGTGATGGACTATTAAAGCTTTACCAAGTACCTGAGAACCAAACCAGGTCTCCAACGGGATTCTGGCAAGGCCGAATCTCATCGATAAAACTACCTTTGCATGCTCCCGACCAACCACCCACGTTCTTTGAATAAATTATCGATGGACGCATGTACGCACGGACAGATGATGGGCATTAGAGTATTCCAAAATCTTAGGACTAAAAACATGCCTCCATGTCAACACTTTTACCTTAACTCCCTTTTGTTGAGGCATTGCTATTTTTTTCTTCTTGGATTTCCTAAGGTTCTCCAGGACTTCTTGTATGCGTCGTTTTCTGTCCTGCGAATAAAGTATACGGATGATAGTATGTAACATTTCAATAACATATTGCCAAACAAATACACAAGAGGGCCAGCATGGTCCTATTCGCTCATCTGACCTTGACCTTGTATACATGTTAAGACACAGACCTCGCATCCTGGAAACCGTGTTTTTTTATAAATCATATCGGCTTGAACCATCTTAGTGAAAGGTCACTCAATTATGTGTGTGAAGTTCGCTCAACATACGCCATTCAACTTTTGAATGTCGTGCTCAACACACGACATTCAACTTTTTGAATACCATATATAGTCCGGTGGCAGAGTCCGGGAACCTTGCAATCTCTGGTAACAAGCGTTTTATTGCATTTTTCAATAGATCTTGGTGTTTCGATAAAATTTTGCCTGGGTGGATACTGGTAAGAAGCTTGGCATTTTCAGAATCCAAGATGGCCGCCGCGAAGGAACACAATCTAGATACTGACATAACTTTTGTTCTAAGTACAATAAAATGATGGTGTTGGTATCTATGTGTATGTTTTCAAGGTCGAGGAATGCGATGCTGAAGCTATTTTGCCATTTGGAGTACAACCTGATGACGTAAATCCAAGATGGCCGCCAAAAATGGCCGTCATGAAGGATCAAAATCTAGATATTTCCATAACATTTGTTCCGAATACAATAAAATGATGGTGTTGATATCTATGTGTATGTTTTCAATGTCGAGGAATGCGAGATGCTGAAGCTATTTTGCCATTTGAAGTACAACCTGATGACGGTAAATCCAAGATGGCCACCAAAGTGGCCGCGACGAAGAATCAAAATCTAGATATTTCCATAACTTTGGTTTGCAGTGCAATAAAATGCTGGTCTTGTATCAATATGTATGTTTTCCAGGTCAATGAAGCCAATTCTGTGGTTATTTTACAATTTTACAATTTGGTGCGTACATGTATCTTGATGACCTAAATCCAAGATGGCCACCAAATATATGCAAAATCAGGTATAATTTCACAGGTTTCATGATGGGTGCAAACCCCATTAGGTTGGATACAAAGCACAAACCCAATCATGGGGGCGGGGGGTTGGGGGGGGGGAGAACACCATTACCGTATGTTGGGCTCAAACTCTGTAATGGTGGGTACAACACTATACGTGTGTGTACAAATCCCATTATATTAAGCATAAACCCATGTATGGTGATTATAACATGGTAATGTGTTATGTAAAGGTGTTTGTAGCCACTATTATGTGGTCTGCACCCACCATCATGGAATTTGTGCACAACATTTTGGGTCTGTATTCACTATAATTGGGTTGGTACCAACTATACTAGTAATTGTATCCAACCTTATGGTGTGTACCCATTATTATGTGGTTTGTACCCAAAATAATGGGATTGGTACCCAGTATAATAGGGTTTGTACCCAACATATTGTCGATTTTACCCAACATTATAGGGGATGTTTCCAACATCATAATTTATTGGGTTTATATCCACCACTACAGGGTTGCACCCAACATTTTGGGGTTTGTATCTACCATAATGGGGTTGTTGCCAACTATAATGTGTGTTGTACCAACCATATTGAGGTTTGTACCCACCAATTTAGAGTTTGTACTCAGTATTATTAGGTTTGTACCCAACATAATATTCTTTGTACCAACCATTGTCCCACCACTATAGCGTTTATACCCACCATTATGGGGTTTGTACCCATCAGAATGTGTGTTTTTATCCAACATATTAATGGCATTGGTACCTACTATAATTGGGGTTGTACCTAACTGTATGAGGTCTGTACCCACCATTTATGGGTTGGTACCCACCATGATGAGGTCTGTACCAAACATATTGGGGGTTGTCCCACCATTATAGGGGTTGTACCCAACAGTATGTGGTGTGTGCCCATCATTGTGTCCTTTGTACCCAACATAATGGGGTTGGTACCCATCATAATAGGGTTTGTACCCAACAGATCGGGGTTTGTACCCATCATTATAGGGGTTGTGCTCAGCATTTCCATAATTTAAGGGGTTTCTTTGTGGGATTTGTATCCAACATACTGTGGTTGGTACCCACTATCATATTGTTTGTACCCAACACATTTGGATTTGTACTCATCACTGTAGGTGTTGTTCCCAACATTATGGGGTTTATATCCCCCACTATACGGTTTGTACCCAACATTGTGGGGTATGTATCCACCATAAAGGGTTTGTTACCCACAATAATGGTGTTTTTACCCAACATATTTAGGTGTATACCCACCATTATATGGGTTACATGTCAATAGTATGGGGTATGCACGCATAATCTGTTTTATAACCACCATAATGGGGATTGTACCCAACATCATGAGGTATCTGCACATCAATATGGGCTTTTGTAAGCAGCAATGAGGTATGTACCTATCACAATGGGGTTTGTACACAATGTTATTCGGTTTGTATACAACATAATATTGTTTGTAACCTAGTCACAACCTTCACCATCATCATCGCTATCAACGCCCGGGTCATCTGGGTCATCATTGTCGTCTGGTGTGTTGTCCTTAGTATTGAATGGGTTTGAGCATGAAAATGTATGTTTCGTAGAGGAAACCTGTGAAATTATATCTGATTTTGCATATATTTGGTGGCCATCTTGGATTTAGGTCATCAAGACACATGTATGCACCAAATTGTAAAATTGTAAAATAACCACATAATTGGCTTCATTGACCTGGAAAACATACATATTGATACAAATACACATAGATACCAACACCATCATTTTATTGTATTTGGAACAAATGTTATGGAAATATCTAGATTTTGATCCTTCATGGCGGCCATTTTTGGTGGCCATCTTGGATTTACGTCATCAGGTTGTACTCCAAATGGCAAAATAGCTTCAGCATCGCATTCCTCGACCTTGAAAACATACACATAGATACCAACACCATCATTTTATTGTACTTGG
>JBEVXV010000999.1:0-10879 GCA_040505915.1 Sedimenticola sp.
TGCCAGGCTTTAATTTAAAAACCCCAAGTCTTTAATTAGACTTGGGGTTTTTTCTTGGGCGAGAGAAGGGAGAAACTGCAGCCTAAACCTACGCGAGATGGATACAGTGCGAAAATCAGACCGGTCTGGTACAGTCTCAGCTGTTAATTCTGATGACATAGCGATGATCCACTACAAAGTCCAGCCAAGTTCCCCCGAAGCCCACCTCTTCTCTGTCGAGCTGAGAGTCAGTGATCCTGGACCTGAAGGAACAACACTCTTCTTGCCTGCCTGGATTCCCGGCAGTTATATGATTCGCGACTTTGCAAAAAATATCGTCACTTTGGTGGCCTCCTCTGAGGGTTGTGATATTTCTGTGCAAAAGCGAGATAAACAGACTTGGTGGTGTGGCTCAACGGCAGCTGAATTGCTTGTCAGATATACCGTCTACGCCTGGGATCTTTCGGTACGCAGTGCTCACCTCGACACCACCCATGGCTACTTCAACGGTACCAGCCTCTTTCTACGGGTTGCCGGTCGAGAGGATCAAGCCTGTAGTGTAGAGATATTGCCGCCGGAGGGTGATGCTTACAATGATTGGCGGATCGCCACTACACTACCCTCAAGTTATGCAAGAGCACCCCTCAGCTTCGGTGGGTTTCAAGCAGATAACTACGCTGAACTCATAGACCACCCAGTTGAGATGGGGCAGTTTACCTATGAGTCATTCAAGGTACATGGCACGACCCATGAAATAGCCATCACTGGAAAGCACTCTGCTGACATGGCGCGTCTGTGTTGTGACCTTAAACCTATCTGTGAGAGCCATATTGATCTATTTGGCGAGCTACCCGCTATGGAACGTTACCTGTTTCAAGTGATGGCGGTAGGCGATGGTTACGGAGGGCTTGAGCACAGTTCATCCACATCTCTCATCTGTAAGCGGGATGACCTGCCAGCCTCTGGAGTGACCGAGGTAACTGAAGGCTACCGTCAATTCCTGGGGCTCTGTAGTCATGAGTATTTCCATCTGTGGAATGTGAAACGTATTCGCCCTAAGGTCTTTCAGGAGGCGGATCTCTCTACAGAGGTCTATACGCAGCTGTTGTGGTTGTTTGAAGGGGTCACATCATACTACGATGACCTTGCACTCTTGAGGAGTGGACGGGTTAGTGTCGATAGTTATCTGGAGTTATTGGCTCAAGTGATTACCCGAGTTATTCGTGGCAATGGGCGTCACAAACAGTCGGTGGCCGAATCCAGCTTTGATGCCTGGACTAAATTTTATAAGCAAGATGAAAACGCGCCTAATGCTATTGTTAGCTACTACTCAAAAGGCTCCTTGGTAGCGCTTGCACTGGATCTTATGATTCGCCGAGAAAGTGCATGTAGACACTCGTTAGATGATGTGATGCGTCTGCTGTGGGAGCGTTATGGCCTTACTGGTGCCGGTATTGGAGAAGATAAAGTCGGTGCTCACATCACTGCTGCGGTGGGAATCGATTGCTCCGCCTTTCTATCTTTAGCACTCCACACTACCGAGGATCTACCCTTGGATGATTTATTCAGGAGTGTGGGCCTAGGTTTTCGCTTGCGTGCAGCAGATAACGCACAGGATACCGGTGGCGTAAAAACGGAGGGTGACCAGGATAAGAGAATGCTGAGAGTAGTGGGTGCCCGCTATCGTAGCCACACCCTGGGTGTAGAGCTGACCCAGGTGTTCGATGATGGAGCTGCCCAGGACGCAGGGTTATCGGCTGGTGATGTGATTTTGGCTGTTGATGGTATCCGCACCACAGAGAAGGGCTTTGCTAAACAGGTAAGCAGTGTCGAAGCGATGGATGCAAAGGTGGTATACGCCTTTAGACGTGATGAATTGATGACCTTTGATCTCTACCCCCAAAAGCCGCCTCTAGACACCTGCGATCTCTGGCTTGATGAGCGGTCGGGCAGTCAGCAGTTGATCAACCGCAGTGATTGGCTCCACTTGAATCATCCTGATGCATAGAATAGGTGAATGGTTGACTGCTGTGACGGATATTATTCACTCACAAGTTGGGAGATGATGCTTTGGTAACATCGACCAATACGGCGACTCGATATAAGATTGTCAGGCTGCTTGCAGATGGGCGTTTTCACTCAGGCGAGGAGATGGCTGCATCATTTTCTGTCAGCCGTGCAGCGATATGGAAGCAGCTGAAAGTCATCCAAGGAGAGTTAGGGTTGCAGGTGTTTGCGGTACGAGGCAAGGGCTACCGGCTGGCACACCCACTGGAGTTACTTGATCAGGAACAGATAGAGCAAAATCTTACTCCCAGTGCCCGGCTACAGCTCACTCAGATTGATATAGAGTCCCGTCTCGACTCTACCAATAGCTACCTGACAAAAGCAGGTGCAGATGGCGCGGCTTCCGGTCATGTCTGTTTGGCTGAGCAGCAGAGCGCCGGCAAAGGGAGGAGAGGGCGGCAGTGGGTTTCACCCTTCGGCAGCAATGTCTACCTCTCCTTGCTGTGGCGCTATAGTCTCGGCATGGCTGAGCTAAGTGGTCTTAGCCTCGCTGTGGGACTTGGAGTTGTCCGTGGTCTTGAGGTATTAGGTGTTAGCGGAGTCGGATTGAAGTGGCCAAATGATGTACTCTATCAAAATAAAAAACTGGCAGGCCTGCTGCTGGAGGTTGCTGGTGAACAGGGAGGCCCAAGCCGTGTGGTTGTAGGCTTGGGCCTTAATACCAGGTTAACAGAGCAGCAGGGGGCCGACATCGACCAGCCATGGACGGATTTATCGCAACTGCCGGAGGCCGGCAGTATCTCCCGTAACAAACTGGTCGCTGTACTGCTATCACAACTATTAGAAGTTATGGCACAGTTTGGCCATGCCGGTTTGAAGCCTCTAGTGGAGGAGTGGCACCGCTACGATATCTACTACGGTAGAGCGGTTAGTTTACAGGCGGGTAACAGGTGCATTGAAGGGGTGCATCGAGGTATTGATGATACTGGAGCCCTGCTGCTTGAAATAGAGGGCTTGATAAAGGTCTATCATGGTGGTGAAGTAAGTTTGCGTTCGACCAGCGCCGAGGTAGTAGGATGAATGAGACGGAGCAATAACAAACCCCCCTCAGGTTGGCCTCCACTGTAGGAGTCCCACCCTCGGGACGATGGGGTTTTATGGATGCTGGCCACTATCAGAGCTTTTTCGAATATTAGAGTTTATTAGCGATTAATCTACTTCCCGTGCAGGCAGCTCTTTATAGAGGATCAGCTATTTTTTGAACAGGGTCACCCTGACTTACTCTGGAGATAGCGGCAATAGGGTCTCTATTTCGACTTATATCGAGTAAATAGGAGTTTTTATTTGTCTCAGTCTAAATTAAGCCGCTGTTATTCAAAGACCTCAGGCCTGAGGAGATACAGGTGACACAAAAGATTCTGCTGATTGATCTAGGTAATAGCAATATCAAGTGGGCCTGGGTGCTGTCGGCAGATGAACCGCTGGAGATTCTCTCAGCTTCTCATAGAGATATAGATGTGGTGGCACTCGGAGAGAGCTGCTGGGGGAGTGTCACTGCTCCGCAGCGGGTGCTAATGGCAAATGTTGCCGGTATGGCACTTGAAAAGGCGATAGACGGGTGGATGGATGAAAACTGGGGGCTAAGTCCAGAGATCATCAGACCACAAGCCAAGGCTTTTGGTGTGACACTGGCTTACCAACAGCCACAACAGCTGGGTGTTGATCGCTGGCTGACCCTGATAGCCGCTCATGCTATGGGGAGCCGACCTGTTTGTATCGTCGACAGTGGAACCGCGCTCACTATAGATGTCATAGATGCTGGCGGTAGGCATCTCGGTGGGCAGATTTTACCGGGGTTTGAGATGATGCATAAGGCTCTCCTGGCAGGCACCAGAATCCCTGCTGTTGAGCCTGTTGCGGCGCTATCCCTGTTGGGTGCGGAGACTGCCAGCTGTATCGCCTCTGGCTCCCTGCATGCGGCTGGTGCGTTGGTGGACAGGGTGATGGCGAGAACCACATCAATGACAGGTATAGTACCGAAACTGATGTTTACCGGCAGCGGTGCTCCACTATTGATGAAGGCGGTTGAGCACACCGGTGTGCTGTTTACCGACCTGGTAATGCAGGGGTTGAGGCGGGTAGCGGGAGAGAGCATTAGACCATGAAATGGCTTTTTATCATGCTGGCGATAGTCAACCTCATTATTTTTGGATGGGGTTTTCAGCAAGAGCGTTCCAGGCCGGAAGCCATCGTGGTGGAGTACCCGGTGGTGGGTAATCTGCGCCTGCTTTCAGAGATAGATAAGACACCGACAGTGGCAGCTAAAAGTCCACAGTTGGAGGAGATACCCTCTGAAGTGAGCTTGGAGATCAATGCACCGATAGACGCAGCCAAAGAGATTTTGCCGGGCGATGGCCGAGAGGATGCTGTAGAAGTCATGGCGGAGGCTCCGGTAGCGGTTTTGACAGAGATCCCGACTGAGACTGAAGTGGAAATAGAAGAGGAGCCGCCAGCGTCGATAGCCATTGCCACCCTGGAGCAGAAGTTGGCCCAAGCCTCCCCCTCAACCCCAACTGAAGAGGTTGAGGTGGTTACGCCTCACATCGACGAGGCCAAGGGGGCTGAACGAGGGGAGGTGGCTGAGGTGGTTGCTGTGGGGGCATCAACAACTGAGTTGGTCATAGAGCCATCATTAGCCACCCCTGAAGAGGTCACTTTTCCACCCAAAGAGGCGGCACTGGTGTGTGGTGCTTACGGCCCATTTGAAAAGGGCGCAGATGCAAGATCCCTGGCAGATCAGGTCTACCGGCTGGGAATGGACTCCTCACTCCGTCAGGGGAGCTACACCGAGACTATCGGCTACTGGGTCATGATTCCACCACTGGAGAGCCAGGAGGAGGCAATTGAGACGGTTCAGGAGCTGAAAGCGCTGGGGATCAAAGATATTCGGCGCTTCTTCCGTGGGGAGCACAGAAATGGTATCTCACTGGGTGCGTACTCCCGGCAGCGCAATGCAGATAACCGCAGACAGGCACTGATTTCCAAAGGTTATAAGGTAATTATCAAGCCGAGGCAGAGTGAAAGGCAGGCCTACTGGCTCGACTATCGTGACGGAAAAGGTGAGAGTGCGGGCCTGTTTCAGCAGCTACGCGAACAGTATCCTGAAATAGATCATCAAATTTACCCCTGTTCACGCATTGTCACATCGTCTGGAATAAACTAGAATTGCCCACCTTGAATATGCCGGTGTAGCTCAGTTGGTAGAGCGCCTCACTTGTAATGAGGATGTCGTGGGTTCGACTCCTATCACCGGCTCCATATAAAACAAAGGCTTAGCTTAACTGCTAGGTCTTTTTTATTGCTTGAAATAAAGAGTGGCGCACTTATGCCGCACTTGAAAGCAAGAAAGCGCAACAAATCACCGCAAAACCCTATCAATTCACCTACCCACTGAAGGTTTATTTCTTCATCATCTCCATATACATCAGGTTGGCACGGGTCAAATTTTCGTTGTTTTTGTGCTTGTTCATGGTGGCGTGGTATCTTGATGGCAGGCTCATCAACGGCTCTGATTTTAAACGGCTGGTAGAAGCTGAAGCGATTGTTGAGAATTCCATGATAACCATCACCCGAGGTATCGCGGGAATAGGGTATGTATTGGCCGGTGTTGGAGGTGCGCCCAATGGTACGATTGACAAGGACATACTCAGCACCTCTGCCCTGTCAGATATTGGTTATTTGCTGGAAGGGCTCGTTAACCTGGCTGCGCAGCTCGACAATAAATAGCCTGGGGTGTATCACAGATACCAAGCTCTACATGCTGTCTTGACCGGTAATGTGGTTGATTAGCAAAGCTGTGTCATGGAACTACAGCCCCGCTATGGTTCGCCCTGGTGGAGGGGGGGGTGGTAAAACAAGACTTGACCTACACTTGGTGGGGATGGCGCTACTCTCATGTTAAGGGACGCGGATTTGGGATATAAAGTCAGTGAATCAGTGTCGTGTGTATGATCGTAACTTCTCAAAAAGTCCGTGCCATAGGGGTGCAGTAACACCTTTTCGGGAGACGCGGTGAACAGATCCCGGTACGCTCACAGCAGTGTCCCTGTTGCTGTACGTCCTGAAAAGATGTCACTGCACACACCTGAAAGTTATCCATCTGCACTGGGTTATTGAGAAGTTACGAATGACCATTGTAACTTATTGATTATTAACGTATACTCCGTCGCGTAATCTATGTATATAGAGGCGAAACCACAGTATATTGTGTTTTGCGGAGGCCGGTCCACAATTTAGGAGAGCATAGGAATGCAAAATACAAACTTCACCAGCCCTAAAATTGCAGATTCGATGGTCAAAGTGTTCGGGAGCGAAGCAAAGACTGTTGCGGTTGATATGAAATATCGTAAGGAGGTTGGTGAATTCGTCCTTAAGATAGAAGAAGCGCACAAGCAGGCAGGCAAAGTCAAAAAAATGTTTAAGGGTTAAAGGGACACCTTTAATTGGGGCAAGAATGGATTCACATCGGTTGGTATCAGCGCATAATTTAGAGATATTCCAAGCTAGCGCTCCATTTTCCTCTTTTAGTTTTATTGAGTCTAACTTTGATTCTTCACGTGCAGTGCACCGCTGTTTTTCACTAGCCCGTTCAGCAGGCTTCCAGACCTTGGTAGTGGAGGATATTCCAGAGGCGGGAGCAATCCGTGATGAAAACCTGGATATTCCAAATTATGTCCTTGGTCATACCATGACCGGCTTGAGGCGACTAAGCTTTTGGAAAACGGGTTTTGTATCTACTGATGAGCTTAATAGCCAATCGACTGATGATCTCATTGGGTACGCTATAGTCAAGCGAGATCAATACCCTTCTAGTCAAGATCCTGCTCTAAGAGTGGAGTCCTGGCATATTTTTGAAGCAGTTTTCTGTAAATATCCACATAAGCACAACTGTGTACCGAACATGAGAGCTTATGAAGTGAGTGTTGGTGCGGGTGCTTTTCAGGTAACAGGAGTTCTTTACTGCCAGCAAAATCAACTGAATAAGGTGTGTGCCCACGTAGCTTTAAGAAGTTTATTGTCGCGCTCGCTTGATGAGGGGGATATCTTTTATTCAGAGATTAATAGGCTTGCAAAGGCTGCTTATACTGAGCCATACAACCCCGCTAATGGCCTCAATCCACAGCAAATACGTTATATATTAGAAACACTGAACATTCCTTATCGAGATATCTATTATTCAGATTTGGAAGATCAATATCCTGACATTAGAAAACGCATTCCCTATCAGAAATACTTGTATGCAGGTGTAGAGTCAGGTGCTGGTGCATTATTAGGCTTCAAGTTGGCAGGGCCAAAGGCAAATGATTCACGTCACATAATTCCATTTTATGGACATACCTTTAATAAAGATACATGGTCCCCTGATGCGGAGGTGTCTTATTTTGATGTGGGAGGGGGCATTGGCTACATGCCAAGTGAAAGCTGGACTAGCAGTTTCATTGGTCACGATGATAATTTTGGGCCAAACTTTTGTGTGCCTCGGCTTTATGTGAGTCCTGAACAGGCAGAATACGTAGTGGAGTTACTTCATGCTGGTTTTGAGTTTTCAGGAATACAAGCTGAGGCAGTGACTTTATCTTACCTCTATTCCCTTCATCCGCATCTTCAGGCTGATGATGAAGGGAATATCTGGGCAAAGCGATTGGCTGAAGAGATTGCGCCAAGTAATCAACAAGTTGTCCTTAGGGCTGTAACAACAAGTGCAGAAAGATATTTGGCACACCTATCAGGTATTAATGATTGGGATGGCAATAAGGAAAACTCCAAAATTCCAGAAATTCTTGGGCCGGTACTACCGGATTGGCTTTGGGTTGTTGAGGTCTCACTGCCACAGTTATTCCCAGCCAATGAACGCAAACTTGGTGAGGTCGTTCTTAATCCATACGTAATCCCGAATCTAGACGATCCCACTGATTTTAGCTTGTTTCTTTTTGCTAGAGTTCCTGGGCGTTACTTTATTCAAAGCGACATCACATCAGGTAAGCCAGATTTTTTGGAAATACCGAGCTCCATTGCATCTCACACAGAGCTATTAACTCTTTAGCTCATAGCCACTTGTAATGAGGATGTCTTGGGTTCGACTCCTATCACCGGCACCAACAGTGAAAAGGGTGTAAACGGTCTCTGCACTTACGCCCTTCTCTTTTTAGTGAGTGCTTAAATTTGCATTTAGTGTCTGATATCGAAGGTGATTTCACCTTCATTCAGGGTGATCTCCACCCGGCTTCCTTCCGGACATTCACCTTTGACGATTTTCATGGCCAAAGGGTTTTCCACCTGTCGCTCTATTTCACGCCGTAGGGGACGGGCACCATAGAACGGGTTGAAGCCATCGTGAGCCAGTTTTGACACTACCTCATGGTCGATGTTGAGCCGTATCGCCTGCTGCGCCATGCGCTCTATCAGCTCATGAACAAACATGTCGGCAATCTTCTCTACATGGGCCTCCTCCAGGTAGTGGAAGACAATAATGTCATCCAGGCGGTTTAGAAATTCCGGTTTGAAGAATTTTTTCACCTCATGCATCACCATGTGCTTTGCGTCCCGGTAGTCAGGCATCTCTGACTGGACGAAGCCGATGGAACGTTTCTCCGGCGAGAGAGATTCAGTACCCAGGTTGGATGTGCCGATCAGGATGGTGTTACGGAAAGAGATTGTTCGCCCCTGGGCATCGGTTAATTGGCCATCTTCCAGGATCTGCAGCAGCATATTGAAAACATCGGGGTGGGCTTTCTCCACCTCATCCAGCAGTACCACCGTATAGGGGTTGCGCCGTACCTTCTCGGTCAATTGGCCGCCCTCCCCATAGCCGATATAACCGGGAGGGGCGCCAATCATCTTCGATACTTCATGCCGCTCCATATACTCAGACATATCCAGACGAACGATACGTGACTCGTCGTCAAGTAGAAATGCCGCCAGAGCACGGGCCAGCTCGGTCTTGCCCACGCCGGTAGGGCCAAGAAAAAGGAAAGAGCCGATGGGGCGCCTTGGCGATGTGATGCCGGAGCGGTTGCGGCGAATGGCATCTGCCACTGAGTGAACGGCATCCTCTTGCCCTACTATCCGTTTGTGCAGGTTGCTCTCCATACGGGTCAGTTTATTCGCCTCTGATTCAACCATCCGTGCCACTGGGATGCCGGTCCAGTGAGAGACAACGCTGGCGATATCTTCGGCGGTAATAATCGCGTCAACCTCACCCAGTGCATCCTTCCACTCTGCCCGAGCCTCCTGCAGATGCTCTTCCATCTGTAGCAGCTTCATCTGTAGTGATGCCGCGCTCTCAAAGTCCTGTGCATTGAACGACTCTGTTTTATCAAGTTGGAGCTTTTGTGCCTTTAGCTCCAGCTCTTTAAGGTCGTGAGGTATAGATATCAGTTTGATATGTTTACTAGAGCCCGCCTCATCCAGCAGGTCTACGGCCTTATCCGGCAGGCGACGGTCCGTGAGGTAGCGCTCAGCCAGTTTGGCTGCCGCCTCCAGGGCTTCCGGCTGGTAGCTGACCTCATGGTGCTTTTCGTAGCGGGGGGCGATCCCCCTCATGATCTCAATGGTCTCCTCTACCGTTGGTTCGCGTACTAGAATGGTGTGGAAACGCCGCTCAAGAGCCTTATCGACTTCGACATAGCGATGGTATTCGTCGAGGGTGTCGGCACCGATTACTTGCAGGGAGCCTTGAGCCAGGGCTGTTTTCAACAGACTGGGGGCATCCATACCGCCTGCCCCCGCTCCGGCACCGACAACGGTGTGGAGTTCATCTATAAACAGGATCACCTGCCCCTTGGCCTTGATTACCGCATCACGCACCGATTTCAGACGCTCTTCAAACTCTCCACGCATCTTGGCGCCAGCGATGATCTCTCCCATATCAAGGGAGAGCAGCTGTTTGTTGAGCAAGGTGTCCGGCACGTCGGCATCAGCGATACGCTGGGCCAGTCGCTCAACAATCACTGTTTTGCCAACACCCGCTTCACCAATCAGTACGGGGTTGTTCTTTTTTCGTCGGGAGAGTGTCTGGATAACCAAGCCGATCTCCTCCTCGCGGCCGATCACGGGATCAAGCTCCCCCTTGCGCGCCAGTTCGGTGAGGTCATGGGTATATTTTGTCAGTACATCTGCCTCGGATTCAGCGTCGTCACTGGTGATGGTGCGGCCGCTGCGGAGCTTTTTTATTGCCAGATAGACATGTTTTCGTGTGATACCTGCCTGTAATAGAATATCGGTTGTATGCCCTATTTTGGGGTCGAAGAGCGCAAGGAACAGGGTGCCGGTAGAGATGAACTCATCGCCGAGGTGCTGTGCCTCTTCATAGGCGATGCGAAACAGGTCAGCCACCTCCTGGGTGCCAATCACCTGTGTCTCCTGGGTTGGGGCGGCGTTTTTGTAGTGTTGCTGTATTCGCCCCCTGATCTCGGTGACTGTGTCTACCGGATCTGGAGCTATCTGTTCGATGATCTTCATCGCATCAGAGTCGGGCTGTGACAGCAAGGCAAGAAGAATAAAGTCTGGAGTGAGTTGGTTTTGCTTTAAAGATACCAGCTCTGAAACGGCGATTTCCAAGATATTGAGTACTTTTTTTGTACTTTTCTGTACGTATTCCTGGAACATCTCTCCCCCTTACTATTTATCTGCCATGGTAGGTGCGGCTGTTTTTTCAGATAGCATATGGACGCCTGGCGGCAGAAAGTTCCCTATGAGAATGAAGTATAGTAGAAAGAAAATACCCGGTCTGACTACACCCCTAGCGGCAGCCCTGACGCACATCATCACAACCCCAATGTTTCCATGCATTCCCAGCCTAACTGAAAAATATTTTTCGTTTTAGCGGGTAGAT
>JBEVXV010001000.1:0-5148 GCA_040505915.1 Sedimenticola sp.
ACTTTATTATGAAGTGCATTGGTTATTTACGTAACAAACCTGTGCGAGAAAGTCCTGAACTTGGGTCTCAATGTCAAGAAGGTACATTTTCATCGTTTGAACTTCTTTCATGGACAGGCTGACTTGTTTTTTATTAAATTTACCAATGTCTCTGAATTTGCTATCCGATATATGTAGATAAGCGTTATTATTTAAAACTGTAATATCCATTTGCTTTTTGTCACTAATTTTTGCAGTTAACTTTTTGACATCTCCATTAGCTTTTCGTACGATTTCAAATCTTGCGGATGCCATATTTACTTTAAATTATCAGTATATCCTACACTCGAGCTATGACAATCCAGCTATGAGGTGAGTTCAGTTGTGAGACGAATGTCGAATCACAATGTGCTTATATAGTGTTATATTACCTAAAAATAGTTGTAATACGTAATTACCTAAAATAGTTATAATACGTAATAACTATAATTAGTACAACACTATTTCACATCATATTGCAATAAAATATGAATTGGAAAAATGGTGACACCAGTCATGATTTTGTTAACGTTGCATACTTTGGTGTATTGTCAGGTGAGACCCACAGACGAGACGCAATGTCTTCTGGAAAATTTTGTTTATATAAAGTCGTGCGTGATTTGTCAATACAAATATAAACGGCGAGACACCATGCTTAAGTAATAGTTGTGATAATTAAGTTATATACGTTGTCTTATCAGGCGAGACTCACAGGCGAGACGTCTATCAAGACGAGACACAACGTTTCTGGGAATATTGTTTTGTCAACTCGGCATATTTATATTTAGATCATTACTAATATATATATATATATACCATTATGTCATGATTAATTATATACAATTGCATGTGATTGGTCAATGTTACAACTATACAGGTATATATACCGCAATTTGCTTAAGTATAAAACATTTAACCCACAGGACACTAAGAGCCAGAAAAACAAGACTCATTACCTCGAATCATGGAAATGTCGACTGTACACTGGATATTACTCGATTCATGTATGGATATATTCTATGCAAAAGCTATAGCGGATATCAGGCAACATATTATAAAACAAGAATGTAATGGATGTCAGGTAATTCATAAATCGGAGTTAAATTTTCTCATAGCATTAATATGCCCGACTTATTGCCATTACTGTACAAATTAACTACTATTTCTTCTTTTCAGATCGACCATCCTAGTCAAAAACAGCATTCGTGTATAATGGACGACGAACTTGATCTAATCGATATGTACTTTGACCAGATGCTGCAAGCTACTGAAGAAAAGAAAATTTGTCCAGAGTGGCATTTTGAAGTATCCAGTACACATATTTCGCCTGAACTAATAGTCAAATATGAACTTTATAAATGCACCGACGAGTGGCTACTTGCTCACGTGGAGCGGGAAGATTGGAGAGATCACATCAAAGAAATTGTCAAAAACATAATATTACTAGAGAGGAAGGCACAATAATTAAGACTAATCGATTGATGCGATATGATATAGATATAGTGCTGAAGCCTCCCTTATGGTTTGGGGATGTATTGTCATAGATATCATGTTGTAATAAATTATATAGTAATATGCTCCCATGTGTTGTTTCTTTAATGTCTTCCATTCTCAGGTCGTTTCGTCACTGTTACATGTTCCCAAACAATCACATATGTTATATATCTCACATATTTTATATCTAAATTTATGACCGGGGCGAATGACCCTAGGCGAACGGGAACAAGGGCGAAATGACACGAGGCGCGAACGGGATTCGGTGCCGAACGGGATTCGGTGCGAAACACCAACAAGCCCATCCAATCAAGTCTATCCAAAATGTCTGTCAAATGTTTGTTCATTGTGATTATTATCGTGATTATTATTCCACATAACAAGTGTTGTCGGTTCGCATGTCGCAGTAGATGGTGTGATTTTGACAATACGTGTACAGGACAGTATGAGTGGCCTGGACATAAAGCCGGACATGCCCGTATTAGAGGTGCACTGCATGACTCTACCGTCGCCCTACCACATGGCGTTACTGGTGTAAAACTGCTTACACCAGTGGAAGATTCTGGGGAGATCTGTCAGCATTTTATACATCACTGGATCAATCCATTGCCCGTGTTTTACAACTCTCCAATTCGGAAAATGCTATGTCATGTAAGTTGTATTCGGAATATACCATGAATACCCCCACCCTATCCATCTCGAAGGTGACCAGTAGTGAATTGTATATATTTAACCCGAAAGGAGCATTCAGTAGATTTCCAATAAATTACAAGTCTTTCAAATTCGTTATATTAATAAAATTATTGTATAAACACTAAAAAGTGGACATAATGCAGCTGCTAGATTTATAACTGATGATCAATGATGTAAGCGGTAAGCATAGTTATTTATTCATTTATCGTTTTTACCCCCCTCCAACCGATAAGGTTCGGGGGATATAGCTATCGCCCCTACGTCTGGTTTATTGTTATCATGGAAACTGGCCTTATGACTTATGGACCACCCAGGATTCCCTACAATGCCGCAAAAGTATTAATGTCTGTCTTGTAGGGAAACTAGCTATGATATACATAAAGACTTTCAGACTTTGATAAAGGATGGTAATGAAATACATTTGTTGTACATCTTGTTTATGATGGGTGGTGGATTATAATTTCAGGCAACAACATCTCCCCAGCCAACAACCATGACATCTCGGCCAACATCTGAGGCAACACCGACATCTCCGCCAATGACAACCCAGACAATGAAGTCACAGCCAACAACATCTCGGCCATCTGAGGCAACACCGGCAACATCTCCGCCAACGACAACCAGTCGGCCAGCGAGTGCTGGTCACAGCAGCTCGGAGACAGATGGTGCGTATACTACAAGCTTTACTCCACATAATGCCTACATCCCATATTTCATATGTGCAATCTGAACCGGGCGATGATGTCATTTGACGGACCTCTTCAAAACGTCGCTCTTCAAGTATCACACACCCATTTCCTAAATAAAACATTATTTCTTTGCTAATACAGGCTGAGGAATCATTTGCAAGGAAATGATCATGAACATTCTTTTCAAGTACGAGGTCCGTCAAAGACACCATCGCCCGGTTCTTTCCCTGCATTTTCCAAATAGAATGATAATGTATACAGAATAACACCAGATTAGAAGGGTACCATTTTACCTCCAATTTTGAAGAGTTCATAATAAAGTTTATTGATGATGGGTTAATGTTTCACTATTCTTGCACATGTAATACGTATGTTATGTACGGTTCAAATAACACAATGTTGAATAGTGTCTAGAAGAAGTGAACAAGCAGAGAAAGCATTTTGAAGGGAATTATTTGAAAACAACTACTTTTGTTAATTCTCATAAATTTCAAGTCAAATATTGAAACATACCAACAACTTCCTACGAGTGGTTTGCAATTATACACATCTAACAATCGTGATTACAGATCTATTTACTCGGATGACTATTAATGCAGATATATAGGCTAGTAAGTTATCCTGGCACAGTTGCATGACTGCCAATGTGATGCAATTATGCAGTCAGATCGGTGACTATTCTATCAGTGATTCTAATACTGTTAATCAAATATAATACAGAATAATTTCGTTCACAGATGTACTGGTGATTAGCATCACTGTTCCGGTCTCTGTTATCATTTTCACGATTATTGCCATTGGAGTCTGCTATAAACGTTTCAAAGCAAATCGCAATAACCGTGAAAATGATAGTGAGTTACGGAACATAGAGCTATCTCCAATCTCGGAGCCATCTCCCGCCCCCATGCATCCTGCACTGCCACGGCACCAGCCGCTCATCCCGCCCAGGAGCCCACCGCAGCCACACACCCCACCCAGAAGCCCACCACCTGGACCAAGGAGGAGCCGAAGGAAACGTCGGCAGCCACATCGATACAGTCCATAGTTTCATAATTTATCACAAAGACAGAGGGGGGGGGAGGGGGGGGGGGTTAATGTATATCCGTCCGTCAGTAACTTGGTTTATATGATTAGTCTGTATACATACCAATATTTATGCTTCTAGTCAGAATATTGCCAGTTGAGATTAATATAGATTCAATAATATTTATGTCCCAGCACATAAAATGGAGGGGGCCTTAGATTACCATTGTCTGTCCCATGTCCTTTAAGGTTGATTTTAGGCAAAATATCATTTCTTACAAATTGTCTAATAGTGTTATATATTTAACACTTAGTCTAATAGTGTTATATATTAACACTTAGAAACCAAAATTGATGAGTTTCAATGTGAAATAGTTTTGACTGGGAAGCTATCTTTTGAATGGAACAGGATAGAAATGACAGTCTCACCAATATTAATATACAAAGAAGGCAAATCAAACGAAACACATTGGTCAAACATCTTTACTCAGGCCATGGTGCGAAGTTATACAATTTGACTAATATTTTCAAGGTTTCAAGTTAAATCCTGTTGCCAATCCTAACACAACATCTTACTATTTGGTATATAGCTTTTCCTATAATGTGTAATACAGACGTGAGTTCCTATTTATTTGACCCCCAGGGCTTAACCCTTTCAACACCAACAGAAACCAAAATGTGACATATGCGTAGTATCCACCCGGATCACCTTACGCGCACCCCACGCAGTCATTCCCCGCCTATGGGTGAATATATGTATTGATTTCCTGCAACAGAAGTTCTCGATTAGCCTGGACTGCGCAGGCTGATCAGGGTCGATGCTTTACATATGTCACTTGATGGTTTCCTCGGTTATGTGGCCTTCCAGACATTTGACTATACCCTATTCATTAACATTTATTGTTTCTGGGAGAAACAACAAACATATTTTGTTTAAGTGCCTAATGCCCATTGTGCCAAATTCTTATCCCCTTGCCATAGGTGAAGGGATATTAGTGTTAGTTCATTGTTTTATTATCCCCTCGCCGATAGGCAGGAGGGGATATAGCGTTAGTCCATGTACGTACGTACGTGGGTACGTTAGTAACACTTTTCATTCTTTTCATATCTTCTGAACGGCTTCACCGATTTTCATAATACTTCACCACAATGTGTATCTACGGATGCTGCTTTGTTTCACGCACGACCCACGTCCGAACACCCAAGGTCAAGGTCACTGAGGACTTATGTT
>JBEVXV010001001.1:0-3147 GCA_040505915.1 Sedimenticola sp.
ACAGCAACATGACATACTGCAATAGAACATTCCCTCTCCCTATGAGGGAGAGGGCCAGGGTGAGGGTGAATTAAATCAACGACTTATCTATTGATCCCCCTCACCCCAACCCTCTCCCCAAAGGGGAGAGGGAGTTAACGGGACAGCAGTGGTTATTGGCAGGAAATGAACGCAAATGTATGGTGGTAATGCCAGATAATCAGGTGACCCGGTGTAGGGGCGAACTTGTTCGCGAGGAAGATGCCACAGAGCTGATCGTGAACAAGTTCGTTCCTAAAATCTCTGCTTTGTTCTTGTTGAAATCGGCATCTGGATTGTTCGGCATAACCGGTAACAATATGGGTAGGCTGTACTCACTGGTGATGAACGAGGTACTCGCGTTTATGCGCATTCATTCACGGCTAAATTGTAGCCGTTTAAAGGGGCAGAGCAGTGTCTGATCCTGTGCAGTTGAGTCAGGAGATTCTATCGGGTAACCGCAGAGCGTTGGCTCGGGCTATTACTCTGGTAGAGTCGACCCGTATTGATCACCGACAGGCGGCGATTGAGCTGTTGCAACGGCTGGCCCCCCATACCGGCAGGTCGATCCGTATCGGTATCTCCGGTATACCCGGTGCGGGTAAGTCCACCTTTATCGAGGCGATCGGCAACCATATTATCGATCAGGGCGAGCGTTTGGCAGTGCTTGCGGTGGACCCTTCGTCCGCCCTCAGCGGCGGCTCCATCCTTGGTGACAAGACGCGCATGGAGACCCTCTCCAGACGGCCAGAGGCATTTATTCGCCCGTCACCCTCAGCGGGTACTTTAGGGGGCGTTACACGCCGTACCCGTGAAACACTGCTGCTGTGTGAGGCTGCCGGTCACGATGTGGTGCTGGTGGAGACCGTTGGTGTCGGTCAGTCTGAGACCGCCGTGGCGGATATGACTGATATGTTTCTACTGCTGCTGATCCCAGGTGGCGGTGATGACCTTCAGGGGATCAAGCGCGGCATCATGGAGCTGGCCGACCTGATCCTAATGAACAAGGCAGACGGTGACCTGGAGGCTATGGCCCGCCACTCGGCCTCTGACTACCTTGCCGCCCTCAGTCTGCTCCACCCCCGCACCCGTAACTGGCAGGTGCCGGTAAAGAGCTGCTCCGCTCTGGAGGGGCGCGGTATTGCTGAGGTGTGGGCGCTGATCGGTGACTACCGAACAACAGTAACAGCGAGTGGTGAACTGGCGGAGCGCCGCTCTGCTCAGGCGTGTCACTGGATGTGGAGTGAAACCACCGACAGCCTGGTCACCACCCTAAGGGAGGACCCGGCGATCAAAGCCTTGATACCACAGCTAGAAGAGAAGGTCTCCAAGGGGCAACTGCCACCTACCCTAGCCGCCGCACGGCTTCTCGATCTTTTTTTAAAGCGGAGTAGCTCGTAACTCGCCGGAGATTACGCCGCTCTTCAGCCCCTCTATCAGTGCTACCTGCACAATTAATAACGGAGTTCTATCCACAATGATTGGAAATCTTAATCACGTCGCCATTGCCGTGCCCGACCTGGAAGCGGGTACGGCGATCTATCGCGACACCCTGGGTGCCGAGGTGTCGGCCCCGTTGGCCCTGCCGGAGCATGGAGTGACCACTGTCTTTGTCGAACTACCCAATACCAAGATAGAGCTGCTTCACCCCCTGGGTGAGCACTCCCCCATAGGGAAATTTCTTGAGAAGAACCCGGCCGGTGGTGTTCACCACATCTGTTACGAAGTGGCCGATATCGAAACGGCTGCTGCACAGATGGTGGCCGCAGGTGCGCGGGTGTTGGGGGAGATAAAAATAGGTGCCCACAACAAGCCAGTGCTGTTTCTTCACCCAAAGGATTTCTGCGGCACCCTGGTAGAGCTGGAGCAGGCGTAGCTTTTGCTAGCCCCACGACAGGTTTCAATCGTAGGAGCCCCGCCCTCGGGGCGAAAGGATTTGCACCGCCTGTACGGCGTTCATCGCGGCGAAGGTGCCGCTCCTACGCTGAAAATGAGGTTCAATAGCAGAGGTTTTTCTCTGCGTACTCGGTGCTCTGCTTTTTAAACGCTATCGACCTGCCGCCTCTTTGATACTCTCCAGATTGATGGCCGGGATATATTCAGGGCGCGGTTTGGCACGGCGGGTGAATTTTTTGATGATCCCCTCCAGATTGGGTCGTTTTTCGGCCGGGCCTTCACCGTTGCCAATGCCACCGCCGAACTCGACAAAGAGGTTAATCCCTTCATCCAGTGCGGTCTGCATGCAGCCGACCCAGTTGACGGGGTGGAAGAGCTGGAAGAAGAGGCGCGACTTGATCGTTTCGGCATCCACCTCGTGAAGGCCGCCGGAGTAGTTGGAGAGCACCTGCATCTGAGCTGTTTTGATCTCCACCTTGTCGAGGTCTTCACGGAAGTGGCGCGCGGCGGTGACCATATAGTAGGTATGGAAAGCGCCCTCTGTCTTTAGCCTCACGGCACGCTTCTTGGGGTGAACTTCTGCCATCTCTACGGCCAAGGCATCAAGGTCGGCAGATGAACCGCCGACTACCGTCTGATCCGGTAGATTGAGACCGGCAATACCGCAGAAGTGCTTGTCGGAGAGTGGTTGTGCAGTCTCCAGGTCGACAGTCAGTGCGGCCATCTCCCCTTCGCCGTGGGTGCCCATCAGTTCGCCTCGACGGGAGACCAGGCGCAGGGCATCTTCAAAGGTGAGGGCATCGGCGGCTACCAGGGCGCTGTACTCACCGAGGCTGTGACCGGCAGCCATCACCGGCATAATGGGTTCCCCTGCCAGCTCACGATAGAGCGTGAGACAGGCGATATGGTGGGTCAGCAGCACCGGCTGGGTGAAGCGGGTAAGGTTTATTTGGTTATCCGGATTTTCATGGGAGAGCTTGACCATGTCGTAACCGAGAACATCGCTTGCCTGCTCATAGACGGCGCGGGCGGAGGCGAATTCGGCGCAGAGATCACTACCGATACCGGGGTATTGAGAGCCCTGGCCGGGGAAGATAAAGATAGCGCGCTGCTCGTTGTCTGACATGAGTTTCTCTGTTGTGAATGGCGAGCGGGCAGGATAGTCATTTCTGGCACGGAGGACAAGTTACCTCCGGCACCTTAATTCCTTGCCTTTTCTTGCTCTTTACAATA
>JBEVXV010001002.1:0-2908 GCA_040505915.1 Sedimenticola sp.
CACCTGACCCCACCCTACAAATGAGAGGATGGCGGTGGTAATAGGGGGATACAATGCTGCCGGGGACGGCTGTCGTTCTAGTTCAGTACTTTTATCACTGCTAATGATTGTGTCATTACAACACGGTACCATTTTATCAACAGCATACCTTTTGGTGCCCCACACAGAGTATAAGCGTAGCATGCTCCAACCTACATGTCATTGTGAGGCTGTTCCTTGGCCTGTATTGTCACGTTTTTTGAGCCCGTATAGTATACAAATATTATTACCTGTTACAGGACTGATTTATTTCACTGATTTTCAGAAGGTAAGATGTGTTATTATTTGTTTATCATTAATTTCATAAGTTTAGTTAGTTCTTGATTCCAATGTGAATGAGATGGTGATTATTGTATGGGGTTTCCTGTGTTAAGCTTGTTAAAAGCTCAGCTATGTTGCTGTTTGTGCACTGCAGGAGACATAGCATACTACATGTACCTTAAATTGGAGCACGTAGCGCTTCCTTTGTTTGAAAGGATTAAATTTGCGCAGCCGTCATGGCTAGAAAGTAGCGTGCTGGGCCGGTGTTATATACCTAGTCAGAGCAGGTCTATGCTCTTCACTGGCCCATGGCTTGAATTCCATTCCATATTCAGGAATTAGCCGTTATATTGTGTAAGTGGATATAGTACAACACATATTATTGCACATGACTGCGGTGGCTTGGTGCACATTATCATAACATAAATTACCATGAGTGGCATTTTGAAACATATGTTTATTGTCCAGAGTCTGATCAAGCCACCAATGCCACTAGGCTGGTCTACATGACCACCAGCCAATATGCTGGAATTGCTATGTACTCATACCAGGGTTATCATTTTGCAGCATACTGGTAACTTGATAGGTGCTGGGTCATATCTACAGTACACCATGGCAGATTGCCAGCCTGGGTCCTGCAGCAGTGTCGGCAGTGTGGAGGTTACTGAAGGGGAGGCCAATGGCAGGCAGGCCACTAGCCAAGGGACACAACTGATCCCTGGTGTTCCGGAGTGTGTAGTGGAGTTGTCTCCACAAGAGCGGATGCTGCATACAGTTATGGTGTCTCTCAACACTTTAACTAAGGAGGTTCAGGATTTAAAGCGGAAGCGAAGTGACAGTCATGGGAACTCTGATTCTGGTCATAGTGCAGCGAAACAAATACGTCCAAATTCTCCAGCACCTTCCACGTCACATGCCACGGCCGAGGATGAACTCGACGGGTTTCTCTCCGATGAGCCGCCAGCTGCAGATGTGGGTGTGGATGACACATTTTTGTCTGATCTGGACCAGTATTTTGAGCCAACAATGGACACGGGGGACAACGTCTCGGTGAAGTTTGCCGAGATTATAAACCGAATTTTGCGTGCGCCTGCCGACGACAAACGGTTTGAGGATATAAAAGGCAAATACAGACGGCCGGACAATCTTCAACATCTCCAGGTTCCAGCTGTCAATTCGTCGATTTGGCGCCAACTACCTCGAGAGTCAAAAGTTGCTGACGCCCAGATGCAGAAAGCATTAGGACAGTTTGGGACTTGCATAGTCCCGATCGTCCGGGGAATTGATTACGCCCAGTCCGTTTCCGATGCACCATTGAACAAGGACACCATCATGGGCTATTTTGGTGATGCGTTCAAATTGATGGCGTTTACTATGACATTAATAAACAAAACCAGACGGGATAAGATCCTGAAAGAATTACTTCCCCAGTTTCGAACTGTTTGTACAAAGTCATCACTTTCCGACACACAGCTATTTGGAGACACACTTAAAGATGATCTTAAATCCGTGAATGAAAGGGCGGTGCCGATGACGTCATCAACCTTACGACAACGACAACAACAACAGTCTTTTTTGTCAAAGACGGGGGGTGCCTCATACAGCCAGCGACCTCGGGTCACCCCCCAACACAAGCAGGGTTCCTTCAAAGCAAAACCGTATTGGAAAAACCAGCAACCACCACACAAGAGAGGCTGGTCCAAACCAAGGGACACACGGAAATAAATGTAAGTTCGCCATACATTCACCTTGCTCTACGAAATACCACTGACAACTTTGTAGCCGGGAAGACAAAAAACAACATAAATGCATGGGAAAAAATTACAAATGACAGGTGGATATTACGTACAATATGTGGTTACACAATAGAAGTGACACATACTCCACATCAAATGGTGATTCCAACGCCGCTGTCATTTGGTGAATTCGAAAAGGAAAATATCGATACTGAAATAATTCGGTTTCTGAATTGTGAAATAATTGAAGTGGTGCAGGTACCAGAGAAAGCTGAATATATTTCCAATATTTTCCCCAGACCGAAAAAGGATGGTGCATTACGGATTATTTTGAATCTGAAGAAGTTCAACACTGATTACATGGCACCACCACATTTTAAAATGGAAACATTGAAATATGCGACCGAATCAATGCGACACAACTGTTACTTTGCTAGTGTTGACCTTTCTGATGCTTTTTATTCCATCCCTGTCAGGGTCGCAGATAGGAAGTACCTTCGATTCATTTACAAAGGAGTAAAGTATCAGTTTACAGCACTGGTAATGGGACTGTCCACTAGCCCTCGGGTGTTTTCCAAGATTATGAAACCTGTGTTTGCTCATTTGAGGGCGAGGGGATATATTAGCACAAGTTACATTGACGATTCCTGCTTGCAAGGGGCGACAGTGACTGAATGTCACGACAATGTACAAGCAACCATTCGACTCATGGATTCCCTAGGGCTGACAATCAATTTGCGAAAATCAGTCCTGCAACCCCATAAACAAGTTACGTTTTTAGGATTTATTTTGTGCTCGGAAACAATGACAGTACGTCTTACGGACAATCGGCGAGATGAACTTATTTTGTTATGTACCAAAATGCTAATGAA
>JBEVXV010001003.1:0-4656 GCA_040505915.1 Sedimenticola sp.
AATCCAGATGTTTCCTGCGTTCGAATAGATTGGTAAATTAACCAGCGCTCTTGAACTATATTTTATTACACCTCCCCGGAATTTTCCGCCACACGAACAACCGTTCGCCCCAAAATTCCGTACTAAGCTTGAAATGATTATGCATAACAAACGATATTAGATATGGTTTAAAAGTTACAGTCAGCTTAATTAACATGCATGTTTTGACAACACTGAACAAAACTATATATATTCTAAGGCCTCTTTAATGTTAAGCATGAATAGATCGTTCCCTATGTCCGATAGATGTACGCCGTCGGTGTGATACATGCCGGGACAGTCAGCGGTAATATCCGGGTGGCTGACGAAGGAACCGTGCAAGATATTGGTAACAAAACGACGGACGGTCCTATTGATCTGCTTCCGCTTTGTCTCGATTTTATCTACCGGAATGTCAGTGCGTAACCAAACCAATCTTGGCAACAACGCTGAAAATATGATTTTGGTTTCGGGGAACATGGCTTGAACGGCGTGCAGATCCCGCCGCATGTCGTGGATAAGGGGACAGCCTTTTGTTAGCCCCAAGTCATTTGATCCCAGCGCTATGACAATAGCCTTTGGGGCTGATCCGTGAATAGCGGCGTATTGAATTTTTTGCCGCAGCGCCCCCCACCGCAACCCGCCATAGCCCATCCAATTGATGTTTCGGATATGCGGCTGTTGGAGGCTGTTGTCTATCCTGCGGTGACATGCCCTTTCGTGGAGGCGACGAACATATGAATCGCCAACAATCCAGACATCTGTAGTGAAACCGAAATGAGTGAAAATTAAACTGAAAAGCTGAACACAATTACTATGGAAAACAAATAACACAAACATCTCAGTTGTGTAACCGTTTTTAATTATGTTCAATCACCGATGGGTTCACTCCCTTACATTTATACAACAATGAGGATATGATTGATATACGTTAGCAATGGCAAACTCGAATCATAAATTTACCAATATAAAAAGTGAATGTAATATATAAACATGTATGACAAGGCATTATCGAGTTGAAAGTAGAAATCATTGACTGAACCAGTCTCTATCGGCACGACATGTTTAATTAATGTTTATAATGACAAATTACAACCGTATGTACCTTTCGAATGTGTTAGACGACCAACGCCCCATTTTTTTAATGGTTGCATTAGAAACCCCTCTCTTCGCTAACCAAGTAGCGGCACCGATGCGAAACGAATGCGTGCCATATAGAGCTGTTTCTAAATGTAAGGCTCGTGTAACCATTTTCAAGATGGCCGCGAATTGATACCGTGTTAATGGAAAGCCATTCTGATGACAGAGTAGGTAGCTAGATGTGTTCGGGCGAATTCTGAGAAAAGCAACCATCGCTTTGACAGGGCAGACATTCGTCCCAATCGCATGTATGTCGATCATGACAGGCGGTCCAGATTGATTGGTTTTTGACTTTCTTAATCTGATTTTCATGGTGTCTACCGACTCGGATTCAATGGTACCAATCAAGATATCGTCTCTACGTAGTGGACGCTCGTTTTCGGCATGAGAAGAAAAGACCAGTTCCCCAACGCGGAACAAACCAAAGAATGCCAGCGTATATGCTGCTTGAAAAAGGATGGTTTCATAACTGGATGAGCATATGTTATGCAGCTCTTCAAAGATCAAAACGAGAGTTTCATATATAATTGGCACTCTACGGTCCTTGGATGGTCGCAAGCGTCGGTAGCCCTCAAGCATTTTGGACACGGTAAACGATTTAGCTGTGTCTACAACATTAGCGAGCTTGTGTTTGAAACTAAGGGCCGATATGTAAGTGGTAACTGTCTTTGACGCATAACCATTTTGAAAGAGGTAGGAAATAAAATATTCCAACTCGTGAATAGGGACCGGCCAACTGTCAACTAAGGAGTAAGTGCGTCTAAATTCTCCAAACAGCTTGGATGCATTATTGTATACACTTTGTGTGTTTTGCGACAAACTCGCGTTTAGGAGTCGCCTCGTTCCTTGCTGAAGATCTCCCAGAGATAGGATGGGACCGGGTCCGAGTGGGGCTGCGCGTCGGGAGCTAGACGTCGGAAACGATCCATCTGCAATCGAGAAAGACTGTCCGTTATCCCATTGCTTGCTCCTGGGATATGTTCGGCTTTGACTGACAGATTCAAATGCAAGCATCTCAGTGTGAGTTCTCTAACTAATATCATTATTGTACAGTCCTTGGAAGTCTGGGTGTTGAGAATATGCACCACCGCCTGGTTGTCACACCTGAAAAGAACTCTCTTGTTGCGAAGCCTTTCCCCCCAGACGTGAACTGCAACCAGTATAGGAAAATATTCCAGGGTGGTTATGCTGTCAGTGATTCCCAATCTGCGCCAAGAATCTGGCCAAACTCCGAATGTCCAGTTTCCCTGGCAATAGGCGCCGAAACCGTTACCTACTGCCGCCGAACTATCGGTGTACAGGCAGACATCTTCATTGGTCAGCCAAAACCTTTCCTGGAAAACGGAGATACCGTTGAACGACTGAAAGAATTGTAGCCACGTGGTCAGGTCCTTGCGCACGCCACTCGATATACGGATATGATAATGGGGACATTTTATTCCACACGTAACGTCGATTAAACGTCTACAAAAAGGGCGCCCCGGAACGATCGCGCGGCACATGAAATTGAGGGAACCGAGCAAAGACTGCATTTCTCGTAGAGTTACGCTTTTCTTCGAAAGGAATGTATGAATTAACTGTACGATTTGGTTGACCTTTTCAATTGGTATTCGCACTTGCATGGCAATAGAGTCTAGTTCCAGCCCCAAAAAGACCAAGACCGTTGTCGGGCGGACTGTTTTTTCTTCTGAAATTGGCACGCCTAAACTTTTACAACACCTAAAAAATGAATCCATTATAATATTGCAGTCATTCGTTCGCCGTCGGCCCGCAAAAATATAATCATCTAGATAATGCTCAATTTTCCCCTTTTTTGACGATTCGGAAACTGTCCATTCCAAGAATGTTGCAAATTTTTCAAATATTGCGCAAGATATGGAGCACCCAAATGGAAGACACTTGTCAAAATAGAATTTGTCATCAAATTTAAATCCTAATAAATGGAAGTCTTCCTTCGCGACTGGTATCAGGCGAAATGCAGACTTAATATCAGCTTTACCAAGTAATGTGCCGTTTCCTAATTGTTGAATCATTTGCACAGCCGCGTCAAATTTGGTGTATTGGACAGAGCATAAATCTGGATCAATATAATCGTTCACGGACTCGCCTCGTGGATACGATAAGTGGTGTATTAATCTAAATTGATCGTTTTGCTTTTTTGGAACAAGACCAATCGGCGATACCCTGAAATTACTGAATGGTGGTGAATGAAATGGTCCAGCTACTCTACCTAATGTTACCTCTTTGGAAAAAAATTCGCGGACAATTTGTGGATTCTTGTTAGCAGACGGTAAGTTACTTGACTGAAAGGAGTTGTGCGGCCCAACATAATGAAGAGAAAAACCAAACGAAAACCCATTGACAAGTTGCTCAGCTACCGGTCTGTCTGGAAAATTTTCTAATTTCGAGCGTAACGCGGCAATATCAATTGGTGATTTACCCAACATATCTCTATCTGGTTTTGTTTCGCCAACTTCCCCGCTGGGATGGAAAACTGTTACCGGGTGGGCCTCGAAAAGATTTAAACGACCTAGGGCACTTTGGTTCAGGGTGATCGCCTTTGCATGCCGTACACCTATGGGTGTATTTGCAAGAACGGAAGAAACAACCTTTATTGTTATAATCTAAGCATAACCCGGTTGGGCGACGATTATAGGAGCTTAACCTTAAATCGGGGGTCGCATTGCCCGCATTTGTCATGGTCCTAAGCCAGAGATCTGGGTTGATTTTCGCCCATGATTGGGGTTTTACAGCTTGGCGCATCCTAAAATTCTCATCATAAAGACGCCAGGCGAAACTGCCACTGGACCGACTTTCTGCTTCGCGGATTATGGACATGTATTCCAATAATTCTGATGCCATGGATGGGTGTTTCTTGATAAATATGGCAGTAAAAATCAAGAATGCGTCTGTCCAGTCGCGAATGTTTGTAACCGACTTGGCCGTTTTTTGTTTCACTTCCAAGACACCCTGCTCATTTAATGATAGCAAGCTAGCGGTGCTGGACTGTTCTTTTTTGAGCAATGAGTTTAAATTTACGTATTGACTCAGCCAAATTTTTTGGCACAATTCTGGTTGGACATGTAGGGTCATATCATCATCAGCACAAGAGAGTGCAGATGATGGCAATACAAATTCAACATCAGGTGTTTTATAGGACTCTGTTTGAACAAGGTCCCGGAAATTTATACCCGTTTCAGCCCCACCATCCGGGGCGTCGCACAACCGCAAAACCTCCACCTCTTCCGCCGGTGCCAAACTATCGTCATTTTGCGCCATGGTGCGCAGTGACCTTCCCCTACCCCTGCGAGAATACGGGGGGGTCGCCCTTGCACGACCCGGGCGTGTTCCGCGTCGTGGCATCTTCAATATTTCCTAAATAAAACGTTCTAATTACGTTCCTCAACAACGATAAAACGCGGTCGCCATAAAAAGGCAGACTTGGTTAGCGATCAAACTGTTTCCGACGAGGGTGTGCTCGATTTATTTCTGCACAGA
>JBEVXV010001004.1:0-3676 GCA_040505915.1 Sedimenticola sp.
CATATTTCTGGATTAAAAACAAAAATACGGAATATATTGTGCCTACATTCGGATGACGTGTGTGTGAATGTTCGATTGACTGGATGTTAACATTGTGGATGGTAACGATATTTATTATACTCTCATACTCTCATTTTATAAACAAAAATCGAAGTTGCAAGTAACAAAGAATGTGTGACGCCCCATTAACACACCCCGAGGCCTACATGTTGTAGTTTGTGGACTCATGTCAGCACGTGTGAGGAGATTACGTCCGAAAAGTCGTCACGCACTAGTAAGCATGGTCCGCTTGTATTGGATTACTCGGCTATACTCGACTTCACGCTTGATTTGCACGCTCAGTGACATGATTCGTGTCAGATACCCGTGTGTACATTGCGTGTACTTACGTTGTTGATATGGGTGGAAAGGGCAGAAAGGCTCACCCAAACGCTAACACTCACAATCAATCAGTTGATGGTCACAATAATGCGACAAACGTACGTGTCCCCTCGCCACTTGTAAATGTGCTAAACCGCGCAAACGAAACTCTTTACGGCCCTAATTTCGGCCAAAACCCCGGTCTCTATGCACCTCCGCCTTCGCCTGTAGCACAAACATATACTGCCCAGATTAACCAACCAGCCCAGATGTTCCAAGGGTCCATAAATCCATATCCCCATATACAAGTACCAGGGACCATAGCTGCTCAGCCGACTGCAGTGAACTGCGGGCAGTTTATGAACAGTGAGTATAGTGGTCAAAACGTTAACCAGCCTAGATGTGACCAACCAATCTACGCCAACCAGGCTAGTGGCGGTGCCCAGAATCAAGGACCCAACTACGTTGCCGACCTGATACAGCAAATGCAGACACAGATGAACCTCCGCTTTACGGCACTTGAGCAAAATATGTCAAAATTAAACAATATTGAAAAAGATATCTCGCTAGTACGTTCAGACGTGATTATGTTCAAACAGGAACAAAGCGATATGAAAACCAAAGTGTGTGAGTGTCAGCAATACTGTGAATCGATTAACTCAGTATGCGATGACTTTATAAGCACTAAAGTGGAAACGGCAGACAGTATCCATGAGCTGAATTCTGAGAACAAGAGCAGGAGAAGCGAGATATCCGACTTACGGCGGGAAAATAGCGAAATGCGAGATAAGCTGCTGGAAATACAATCCCGATCCATGTCGGAAAATTTGCTTTTCTTTGGCATTGACGAGAATCGGCGCGGCAACCGTGATAGTCAGGAAAATACCGAAGCAGTATTAAAGGATTTCCTGAAAAGCGGTTGAAATCAGTTTGATAACATCGGAAATGTCAACGAATTTGTCGATAATTTACCGTTCGATAGAGTGCATAGATTAGGCAGACAACGCACTGACCAATCGGGTAATCTCATTAGACCAAGACCGATTGTGGCCAAGTTTAGTAGCTTTAAAGACCGTGAAAAAATCCGTACATCAAGCAGCAGTATAACAGACAGAAAGTATAGTGTACGAGAGCAATTCCCCATGGAGATAGAACAGAAACGTAAACTTCTATACCCGGTAATGAAAATTGCCAAAAATGACCCAACAGTTCGGGATGTGAAGTTAGTACGGGACAAACTATACATAGACGGGAAACAGTATCACCCCAGATTGGCAAATGACAACCCACCCAACCGTCGACCGCCCACATACAATTTTATCAACCGCCCATTCAACAGAAATATACCTCCGCCAACTGGCATTCCTGGATCTTACAGACAAACTCAGAACAATAATATGTCGCAATACAACAGTGGTGCTTGTGGAAATAATGGTGATATACTAGCAACTACACCGCGGAGATCCTTCGTACACGAAACGTGTTTCCGTTCAATGCGCGATGGCGACAGGATGGAAACAGACACTATCTTTCCGACAAACGACCGCAAGAAAAAAGCTACTTCCCCTTTAACTGAACAACAATCGCCAAAAAAGCATAAGGAATCCCGCACGTTTGAACCGATAAACGAAACGCCAAACGTCGACAATCTAAGTACGGTAAACGCGTCACCCATGCGTGTGGAAAGTGATGTACAAACTGGTACCGGAACTACATCGGGAGAGCCAAACTCGAGTGATAATCGCAGCGTCACGCTTGAGAAAACCGCAAGTCAATAGGAAATAGGGGAGTGTACAATAAAAATTAGATGCTGGAACATTCAAAGGGGTATTGATAGAAAATTAAAAGACTCTGACTTCCTTGATTATATCGACGACTGTGATATAGGATTCCTGTCAGAATGTTGGATACCTGAAGGGTTTGATGTAAATGACTACGATTTACCAAATGTGAAACTAAACCATTACCCTCGAAAAAAGTGCAAAGGAGGAGGCCTAGTATTATTTTATCGAAAACATATAGCGAATTATATTACAGTGATCAAAGTCATACACGACAGTCTCCTCTGGGTTAAACTAGACAAATCCCTATTCACAGACAATAACGATTTATACTTGTGTTTTGCGTATATCCCTCCGGAAAATAACGAATTTTACAATAAATATGATTGCGATCTGTTTGAGTGTATAGAGACGGATATTGCGCGATTCTCGACGCTCGGTCACGTGGGTATTTTAGGCGACCTGAACTCGAGGGTGGCGGCAGTACCGGATACGATCGAAAATGACGACATCGAACATAATTTGAGACAATGTCTAGAACAGTGCTTCATATACCCAAATGAGCCCTATAGTAAACACAGAAAATCGGAAGACTCACATATTAACAATTTTGGCAGACGACTTATTGCTTTGTGCAAAGAAAGTGGGCTTAGAATACTTAACGGTCGATCGATATCGGATTCAAACGGAAAAACGACGTTTCAAAGCAGGGCCGGGACAAGCGTTATAGATTATGCAATCATACATTATGGTGCACTACCTATTGTCAAATATTTTGAAGTGCAAAACTTTAACACTTTCTCTGATCACGCAGCCATTGATACAGTACTCATATCCAGGCGTATTAACACAGAGCCCGATCGCTGCACGTGTGGCTGTAAACGAACAGAAGTAAATATCAGGACATGGTCTAATGATAATATTCAGACAATTAACGCTGCTCTAGAGGAAGGAAAAGACACATTTTACCAGAGCATAGACTCGTCGAACGACATAAACTGTGTTGTATCTAAGTTCACGGAAACACTAAAAAGCATCGTTGACCCATATTGTGTCAAGCAAATAACAGTTAAACAGTGCACATGTTTGCATACAAACAGTAACGTAAATACAAAACCGCGAACAAGACATACAGAATGTGACAAACCGTGGTTCGACGAACAATGCAGACAATTATATAGCGACTACAAGAGAGCATTATGTATTTTTAATAACAGCAAAACACATATAAACAGGTTTTCTCTATCCAATAAGAAAGCAGTATATAAACGTTATGCCCTGAAGGTAAAGCGAAATTTCCGACTGGTTGAAGGCAATGCTTTGTCATATATGAAACGCAGTAACCCGAAACAGTTTTACCAATTATTCCACAAGCGAAAACAAACCACAATGAAAAGCAACCTGAAGGCAGCAGACTTCAAGCAATATTTTGAGTCAATGATGGTAGACAGCGCTGATGAAAATGTGAACATTCACGCACGAGAGCCGGTGTATGGTGAGCTGGACGTGCCTTTCACAGAACCCGAAATTCTCAA
>JBEVXV010001005.1:0-2943 GCA_040505915.1 Sedimenticola sp.
ATTGATAAAGGCTAGAATTCTAAATTACTGGTGTAAAATGGTGAATAGCAGAAGTGACAGAATAAGTCATGTAATGTATAATTTAATTTTTGAACTAGATAAGCAAAATATTTTCCATTCACCTTGGCTAAAATATGTCAAATCATCTCTTGATGACCTAGGATTTTCTGATTCTGTCCTCTCAACAGTTTCATAACATTATAAAACTAGAATTAAGGATCAATATATTCAGTCATGGTCCAATGATGTTACTATCTCCACAAAATGTTTCAATTACAGAATTTTTAAGAAATCATTTGGGTTTGAAAAGTATCTTATTGATTTACCGTCAAATTTGTCATTTTCGTTTTGTCATTATAGATGTTGCAACCATAAACTACCAATTGAAAAGGGACGTTTTCTAAATATAGTAAGGGATCTAAGAACATGTGACCTTTGTCATCAGGATATTTTAGGGGATGAATATCATTATATTTTTCAATGTCCATTTTTTAATAATGACAGATTAAAATATCTCCCACAGGAATTTGTAACACCAAATGTTTTAAACTTTGAAAATCTCTTCCAAAATACAAATATCCATGTTATTTTAAATTTGGCAATTTTCACAAAAAAAATTATTGAAAAGTTTAGGTAGCCCATCTTCCATTCTCATTTCACATTTTCTAGTCATTTACATACACTTTCACATGCATGGTTTTGGAACTGGGGTTGGTGCACTGGGACTCCTCCCTTAGGGGAGTAGTCGGAGTGTGCCAGCGCGAGTTCCAGCCATTATTTTTAGTGTATCACATGTTTAATATGTTTTTTGTTGTTTGTTTTCATGATTATATTATTATGATATTATCATGCTCATGCCCGGTTAGGGCCTAGCTTATTAATAAACTTGAAAACTTGTAAACTTGTTAATTTGTTTTTGTTGTTGTTGTTTTTTTGCACTTCCTACCTCGTCATTATGTCTATTTCCCGCAGGTCGGAAATAATTTCATTTTCTAATTGCCACTGTCTAATTCCCCGCGTATGCCCGCCGACCAACCTAACCCCCACCCACCCTGTGCATTGCTGAATACAAGAAAAATGTTTTTTTTTTCTTCAGATAATGAATGAACAGAACAGAAATGGCTGAATCCGAAGTGAACACTAAAAAAATAAGATTCTCCCTGGAGACGTGTATTATATGCACAATACAATCTCCCCTGAATGAACTATCGGTACCAAAAGACGAACAATCGTGGGACGTTCTACAATCAGCTGCTGAAATTAGACAGTTTTCGCCCATTCTGAGTTTGAGAGACGCTCAGCCTGGTGTACCTGACATTCACTACCATAGGAAGTGCAGAGCAGAGTTCACGCACAACAAAGCACTTGTTCGTCTGTCCAAGCAGCAGGCATCGACATCAGCAAATGATATTTCAACGCCGAGACAATCAACACGACAGGCGTCCAGCTCACAGTCGAGAGTGTATGACAGAGTCTGTATTTTCTGTGAGACGACATCAAAATATATTAAAGGAACAAATTTCCGTGAGCCTCTGAAACCAGCCGTGGACCTTAGAGCAGACAAAACACTTCGCGAATTGGCGATACAACGATTAGATGAACGCATCATTTCAGTAACTTCCCGGGATATTGTAGCGGCGGAGGCACATTTCCATAGATCCTGCTACAGGGCATATACACGCCCACAGCCGGAAGTACATACACAGAATGTCGATCCGTATAAAGACGTAGAGAATGCTGCTCTTAATTCACTGTTTGCTCATATTAGAGACGACCTATTTTCCAACCCGCGAATAGTTCCATTAACCTATCTTACTGACCACGTTGTCTCATTTATGGACACTAGCGCAATGGAAAAATGTACAGAGTCAACAAAGAAAAATATACGTAGAACTATCGAAAAAGAATTTGGTGACTCCTTACACTTCATCACAGTTGGTCGTCGTGTTTATGTTAGGCCAGATAATTTAACCACTGACTCAGTCATAATTGATTTCATACGTCTTCAGGATACATTAGATACGTACAAAGAAGATCAGACATATGAATCATTAATCAAACGTGTCGCCTTTTATATTCGTAGTGAAATAAAAAACGGCAAACACGAACAGCAGTGGCCACCACATCCTGAACAATTGGATTCATCATATTATTCGTCACCAGACTGTTTAATTGAATTCCTGACTACATTATTCAGTGGTAAACATGAACCATCCATTCGCACATGTAGACTTACCTGGTCCGTTGCACAAGATATCGTTAGTGCTGTGACGCAAGGAGAAGTGTTAACACCAAAACACATTCTACTGCCATGGGCTGTCAAGACTCTCACTGGTAATGCCGAACTACTGAAAATGGTGAACAGACTTGGGCACGGATGTTCATACACCCGCTTAGAGGAGATCGATACAGCGCTGTGTATAGAAAAGACTGAATCTACTGGATCGGGCGAAGTACCTCTCCCAACTAGTATTCATCCATCCGTTCCCACTGTACTTGCTTTTGATAACATCGACAGACAGGAAGAAGTTCTAAGTGGAGCTGGCACGTCGCATCGTGTCAACGGCATCATTGTCCAACCGATGTCGTTGTCATGCGCTCCTCCACCACCCGTGTCATCTGTCCAAAAGAAGGACAAGAAACGCACAGTAAAACCATTGGACATACCCCTCCCAATATATGTTGTTGGGAAGAGACAAAGCCCTCCTCCAGTTGTACCATCTGAACTCACTAGCGCACTTACAACAGCAAGGTCAAGTGGACGTCAACGGGACTTACTATGGATAATGGTGCGTGCATATAACACGGAAGAACAGGTTAGTTCCTGGACAGGATTCAATATCCTTACCAGAGATCACGTAGAAGTTATTCCAGACACGATCGGGTATCTGCCAACAGTGAATGTGCCAACAACAGAAGCTTCAACGGTGCAGGAGGTTTTGC
>JBEVXV010001006.1:0-3645 GCA_040505915.1 Sedimenticola sp.
AAAACAGGGATCACAGAGAACTTGGAGGAGCGCAGAGAACACAGAGTGTGTGCTTGCGCAAATGAATTAAAACTATGTGCAACTATTCAGCGATCCCAAGCACCAGCTGAATAGTTACAAATAATTTTCCTCTGAGTGCTCTGTGATTTTCAGTGCACTCTGTGTTCTTTATTTTGTTCCTTAATCGCTGAACGAGGAAAATCATGTCCGCATCAGAAACCGTCCACGAGGACAGCTCCAGACTCAGTTTCGCCGACAGAACATTTTTCAGATTTGAATCGTTTCTGAATCTTGCCGGCGGCGTCGTTATTTTCCTTCTTGTTTTTCTCGCCACGGCCAATGTGCTGGGGCGCTGGATCTTTTCTCTACCCATCGATGGTTATGTTGACTGGGTAGAGCAAGCCATGGCCTTTATAGCTTTTCTCGGTATCGCCTATACCAAGCGCCTCGGTGGGCATATTCGTATGGATATGATGATCGGCCGGCTGAGAGGCAGGGTACTCTGGTCTGTAGAGCTACTCTCTGTCTGTTTGATGTTCCTGGTGACACTGGTGCTGATTTATGGCTCCTGGCTGCACTTTTTGCGCGCCTACACCATCGGCGACTCATCCATGGATATCGATCTGCCGACATGGCCAGCAAAACTGGTGGTGCCTTTTGCGCTTACCGTCCTGGCACTGCGGTTGATACTGCAGATGTGGGGCTATCTACGGGCCATAAAAGAGGGTTCAGATGAGCCAATTGGCGTGCCACTGGTTGAGAGTGCCGCAGCCGTTGCCGCCAAAGAGGCCGAGTCTCTGCTTGGCGATATTGATAATAATAAGAGGGGTGCATGATGGGCCTGATTGAAACAATGGGCAGCATGGATCCCATCCAGATCGGTCTGTGGGTGACCGGTGCGATGCTGCTGTTTGTAATACTTGGCGTCCGCGTCGCATTTGCAGCGGCCCTGGCCGGATTTCTGGGTTTGCTGTGGATATTCTCAGCCAAGCTGGGGTTTGAGAAAGGCTTTCTTGTCGCAGTAAAAATGGCCGGCACGATTCCCCATTCCAAGGTATCCACCCTGGCGTTGTCATTAATCCCTACGTTTATTCTGATTGGTTTTCTCGCCTACCACGCAGGGCTCACACGAGCGCTCTTTGAAGCCGCCAAACGTTGGTTGGGCTGGTTGCCTGGCGGCATGGGGGTGGCCACCGTATTTTCTGCCGCCGGTTTTGCTGCCGTATCGGGAGCATCGGTTGCCACCTCAGCTGTATTTGCCCGTATCGCGGTACCGGAGATGCTCAAACTTGGCTATGACAAACGCTTTGCCTCCGGTGTGGTCGCTGCAGCAGGTACCCTTGCCTCGTTGATCCCGCCTTCGGCGATTTTGGTGATCTACGCCATCATCGTTGAGCAGGATGTCGGGGCGCTGTTGATGGCGGGCTTCCTGCCGGGTGCGGTATCAGCACTGATCTATGGTGGTCTGGTGGTCTTTCTGGCCAAGACCCGAAAGGACTTTGGCCCACCCATCACCGGGTTCAGTTGGAAACAGCGTTTTCAATCCCTGCCCGGTGCGCTGCCGATCTTCTTTGTTATCGGAATTATTGTGGTCTGTATCTACGGTGGAGTGGGTACCCCCACAGAGGCGGGTTCCCTGGGTGCTTTTGTCATCCTCTGTATGGCTCTCTTCAAGGGGATGCGCTGGAATGAGCTGAAAAACTCCCTGATGGAGACGGCAAAACTCACCGTCATGATCTTCACCATCATCTGGGGTGTTCTGCTCTATGTTCGTTTCCTCGGCTTTGCTGATCTCCCCAGCGCCTTCTCGGACTGGATCACCAGCCTGGATCAGAGTCCCATGCTGACCCTGCTGCTTATCCTCTGCGCCTATGCTGTCCTCGGTATGTTTATGGACGCCATAGGTATGTTGCTGCTAACCCTGCCGGTGGTCTATCCGGCGGTTATTGCACTCAATGGCGGTGAAGCGGTCTTAGCGGCGGAGTCCGCCTTTGGCGTGTCGGGCGTGGGTTGTTCTATCTGGTTCGGCATTATCATCGTCAAGATGGCGGAGCTGTGCCTGATTACTCCACCCATCGGGCTTAACTGTTTTGTGGTGGCTGGTGTACGACCCGAGTGTACGGTTCAGGATGTGTTTCGCGGCTGTACACCCTTCTTCATTGCCGACGTGATCACCATTGCCGTTCTTATCACGCTACCGGGTATCGTCTTGTGGCTTCCCGGGCTGATGGGGTATTCATAACGCAAGTTTCTATGCCCCCTTCCTGAGTGTCTGCTTATTGAACTTGTGGCTTTTATTCGATTTGACGGAATTTAGGTGTGGATTTCCACCGTTGTACCGGCAAAGGGCAAGGAAAAGTGCTTTGTGCTCGCTAAAATCTATGTGGAGATGACACGATAGATTGCCAAGCATAGCGAAATTGGTTGATTTTATGGGTTGAAATTCATTCTTCTTATTGTTTTGCAGCCCCTTATCGGAGTACATTAGGGAGAACAGGCATATGAAGACCCCATTACTGCTGGTCTCCTTAGCGAGAAAGTCATGTAGGCACTACAACTACTTTGGAGTGGTGGGTAATTTGGCTGGACTATATGCCATTCTTAGGAACGACTAAAGCACTACCCTGCTTTAGTAACAAAGGTACTATTTTTGTATTTCAACACGGATTGTTAACTGTCCGGGGAAAAGTATGAAAACCGTATCCAAAGCGCTCACACTGGCCATTAGCGTCATTCTTTTCTCCTCACCCTCATCTGCTCTGGATCTGGTATTCGACCCGGACAACGGCACACTCTCCACCGGCTCCTCTTTCAGCAGCAGTCTGACCTACAACGACGGCTTCACCATCCAGGCCGGTACCCTCTCCGGAGGTGTGCGTACCTACACGGTATTGGGCAACTTCAATGTCTACAACGGTGATACCGTCAGTGCGGTGGTGGGCAGTGGTAATGCGGTGCGGGTGGTGGTGGCAAACAATGCCAATATTGCAATCGGAGCGACCTTTGATGTCAGTGCCATCGGCAGTATCGGCCAGGCCGGTGGTGGCACCGGTGGTGCAAGTGGCAGCAGTGGTGCAGGTCAAACCAATGCCGGTGCCGGCGGTGCCGGTGGCACTGGCGGTGCCGGGGGTGCCGGGGGTGCTGGTGGTGAGGGCGGTGGTTGGGTTAACGACAATGGCGATAGTGGCACCAATGGCTATATCGGCACCACGGGAACTAACGGCTACGCTGGTACCGCAGGTACCAACGGATACTCCGGCATGGCCAGCGGTGCCGGTGGGAGCGGGGTCAATAATACCAACATAGCACTTGGCGTATCTGGTGGTAGTAATGGTGTTGGCGGTAGTGCGCAGTTGAATGTAGGCAATGGCGGAGTTGGAGTGGCTGTTGTAAATGGCGGCCTTGGTGGCGGCATGAGTGGCGGCATTGGTGGCGGAATTAATCCAGATGGTTCTTATGCTCAGGGCGGTGGTGGTGGTGAAACTAACTGGGGCGGTGGTCATGCTGTTGGGGGCTTTAGCGGATATTCCGGCGGCGCCGGTGGTGTGGGTAATGGCGGTATGGGTGGCAGTAACATCGGGATGGGCGATCTGGCTCTGATTGGCGGGTCAGGCGGCTCTGGCGGTTCTGGTGGTGGTGGCGGAG
>JBEVXV010001007.1:0-9346 GCA_040505915.1 Sedimenticola sp.
GTTAAGACGGATTTCAAGTCTTCAAAACTTTCCTGGCATTCATCGGTCCACATGAACGGTCGTCCGGCCTCTAACAACCGATTCATTGGACTTGCCCGCGTTGAAAAGTTCCTGATAAAACGGCGATAATAACTTCCGAATCCTAAAAATGCACGCACATCACGCACACATTTTGGTACTGGCCATCCTTGAATTGCCCTAACTTTGCTCATGTCTGGCTTTACACCATCTTCCGTAACGACATGTCCTAAAAACCCTACTTCCTTCTGCAGTAGAGAGCACTTACTGCACTTTAACTTTAATCCTGCAGCTTTAAGCCTAGTGAAAACATGGTCTAGGCGTCGCAAATGTTCCGGAAATGTCTTAGCATGGATGATCAGATCGTCTAGATATATGATAACAATTAACCACTGTAGTCCACGCATGACTAATTCCATGCATCTCTGGAATGTGGCTCCGGCCCCTGAAAGACCGAACGGTAAGGTATTGTACTCGTAAAGTCCTTTTCTGCATACAAACGCGGTCTTTGGCTTGTCTGACTCCTCCACTTCTACCTGCCAATATCCTGACTGTAAGTCTACACATGAGAACAGACTCGAACCACTAAGCGAATCTAAGCAGTCAGTTATGTTCGGAAGTGGAAAGGCGTCTGCCTTACTAACAGCATTGACTTTTCTGTAATCAACACATGGCCTAGTTGTACCATCCTTTTTCCGAACATATACGAGTGGTGAAGCCCAAGGTGACGTGCTCTCTCTAATTATTCCAGCTTTCAATTGTGAATCGATAATTTTGTCCTCCTCGTTGGCGAATGCCATAGGTGGTCGTCGAGGACGCTGCTTAATAGGAACGTTATCGCCAGTCTCAATTTTATGTTTAAGCACAGACGTCCTACCTACGTCGCTAGCAGACTTTGCAAACACATCAGCATGCTTCATTAACAGCTGTTTTAACTGTTGCTTTTCTGCATGGCATAAATCCTTGCACGACTTGTGATACAATTCTGTGAGATGGCCTGGTAGTTGTTCATCTACACACTTATTGTGTGGCTCGTTGTATCCCGCCTTGTCCACGTCATTGCATATTGTAGCAACACCTACTACATCATGCATTAATCCAAGTGTCTTCCCAGCAGGAATGGTAACATCACTACTTGTCGTATTCATGACACGCACAGGAATACCGATATCAACCCTGTTTGGATCCACAAGTGTGTGCGCCACTATGAAATCCTCATCACAAGTGTCCGTAAGTGGTGACACCAGGCTTTGATTTATCTCCTGACACACTCCGTCACATGTGCCTGAAATCACCATTTCACTATACGCTGGGAGAACCGTGGTTTCCTGACACGACACTCTAATTGCACGGAATGGAACTTTCTGCACTATGGTAGAATACTTTTTCTTATTCAACCGTAATCCAGAATCAGCACTTAACACATACTTATTAGCTTGAAGAAAGTCCAATCCAAGTAAGCCATCTTCCCGGATTGGAGCAACAAAACACCTCCAATGAAATGTGTCTTTCTGGATATTAAATTCCAAATCAACATATCCCTGCACCTGTAACAGTTCATCATTTGCAACTTCTAATTTAAACGAAGGGCCCACTTTCATAAGTTGTGGACGGTTCTCTGATGGCAATTTATTGTACACATTTGATGATATAACTGTCACAGCTGCACCAGTATCCAACACTAACTTTGCACTAATAGTTTCACTAATGGTTATGGGAAGCAATAATGACAAACCAGTATCAATCTCACGACATGAAATTTTCACAACTGTTTCAGTACATGTAGCATCACTTACTGTACACTCCTGTTGCTGGACTAAAACAGGGCCGACTGCCTTAGTCCACTCTAGTTTCCCTGGTTGTTTGCCTGTTGACGCTCTGGACGACCAGCAGCAGCATTGGGGCAGTCGTTGGCGTAATGCCCCATTTCATGACACTTATAACATTCGACGGTTGCCAGATTTCTTCGACGATTTTCTGGTCGCCGGTCCTGCGACATTGCACCTTTCACCAATGCCGACAGTTCATTGAACCTGCTGTTGACGTCACCTCTTATTTGATTACGGAATTCATCCAGCTGGGATTCTGTGACAAATTTAGGATCTGTCACGCTTTGCACAGTGCGCATTCTTGCACCGGGCGCTGGTTTTCCATGTGATTCCTCCTGCAAACTTTTGTATGTTTCTAAAACATCACATGCCTCATCAATACATGTGGGATCTTTCATTCCTACTGCCACTACCATTTGTTGATCTCCCAAACCCTTCAAAAAATATCGTAGCCCGATCGTATTGATCGTATTTTCATCTGCAGTTGGATAACTCTTCCTCACCAGCCGTTTGACATCTGCTGCATACTCGATAATTTTCTCCCCTGTTGTGAATTTTCGATTTTCTAACTCGGCTAGAAACGATGTGGCTGAACGGCGCTCTTTAAATCGTGACGCCAATGCACACTCAAGCTCGTGGTAAGACGATTGGATTTCACGACTCAGCTGATTAAACACGAAGTCGGCCGCCTCTCCCCGTAGACTGCCCATCAGCCGAAATGCTTTCTCCATGTTATCCCAGCCACACATGTGTGCCATGCTGAGAAACGGACGAATAAATGATTCATAAGAACCTTTTCCATCAAACAAGACTGGTCGCGGCATTGGAACATCGTACCTACCCATGGCACTTGTCATGTGACGCCCTGGTGACTGATTTCCCATTGCACTACGACTGGGAGACTGGTGGTTATCTTGGTGTTGGCGGGCCCGGGGATCATGTGGTTGGTCGATGATTAAACGGTCTCTCCTTTCCTGTTGTAGTGCCCGCTGTGTGTCTTTTATTTCGTCGCGTAATTTTACGATGATGTCATCTCGTTCCTGATGCATTTCGCGCGTCATGTCGTGGAATTTACGGCTCAGATTTTGGCGTTCAGTTTCAGCATCATCCCGTAAGTCCTGTAGCAAACATTCAAGACGACGGTTTTCAGTTTCCACGTCATGTAACGCATGTTTCACTCCCTCATTTTCTGACTCGGAAACTTGAAGTTTTTCTCTCAAGTCCCCCAGCTCCCCTGTACCCTCCATTACACTCCTCTCCTCTACTTCTACAATTTTCTCAGGGATTTTCTTCGGTGGCATTTTTATTCGCACTTGTAGACATCAGACTCATCAGATCCTGTCAAAGCAGCTTTCAGTTTGGCGTTTTCAAATTCTAATTCTGATATTTTATGACTTTTTTCACTCCAGCATTCATCCGTTAATTTAATTAGTTGCTCTAATACGCTTGTGTAATTTGAAACCTGAAGCTGGAGATGTTCCATTAAATTTTTCATTTCCAAATCTAGCACACTCAATGTGGTCTGAAGTTCAACTAATTCTTTGTTACTCATGTTGCTTGACACTAATTGGTAAAACACACACCTGAAATTTTCCTCGGATTTGTGCTAAGTCCAATATCCCACCGCTGGACACCAGTGTTATGGTTTTTATACCCGGTTTTGCTGCCACCAGTGATGTGAAATTTCACATCACGCTTAATAAATCATTTGGGTTCTAAACATTAAACAAGTAACAATTTTATAGTTTCGATTGTATTAAAGCCTACTTTCTATTAATTAATTTGCTAATGATCTCTCAATGCCTAAACGTGAAACATCTCTTGCCAAAAACCACACAATTTCTCCTTTCACACGCCCGAGTCTCGGTTTAAATACCCCCTATCATTGATTTATGACATGAGTGACCTGCACATGGAGCAGTTTCATCCGTTTGGAGGACATGAATCTATGGAGGGAATAGCTCCGATGGAGTAGCTTGCTCATTCTAAATATAGCCTAGGAGCGGCTTGCTCCGACTTGGAGGACAATGCTCCGGTTAGGTGGGAGCGCTCCGATGGAGTAGCTTGCTCATTCTAAATATAGCCTAGGAGCAGCTTGCTCCAAAATACATGTGCGAAGTAGACACTCTAATTTCACAACACTATCCCCGACTTGGATTTTGTTATCTCCCGATAACAAACCAAATCAAAACCAATGATAGAGATTTAAAAAATATGAGACTCAATCCACACACTCTCATCAAACTCACTACAATATACATTTGATTATATGTGATTAAATGCGAGTAAATATGAGTAAATATGAGTAAATGCGAGTATAATGGTCCAAATCTACGTTTCTACTGGCTTTTAAAATATATATACACAGTTTGAAAATAAAGAAACAACATGACATAGTAATTACCTCTCGAGCTGTCTAGAAAGTCCTGTATATCCACATGTGGTATACCTCCAAAGAACATGAATGTCCTAATAGCTTCCATCACAGAAATAATAACTAAACATGTTTGTTCTGAAACCAGTGGCGAATGTTAAACCACTCAAATTTGACACTTATTGAAATATAATTGCATTTTTACTGAAATAGTATACCTCATACGCACGTAAGCACACTTAGAATTCCGTACTGTCTGTACTGTAGCACTGAGTTCATGAAGTGTATGTTATTGTTTTGCTCAGCAATGACTTGTATAATAAAGTAAATTGTTTGTTAAACGAACTGAAATCATGTATTTACAACAAATAATAGCATGTACATGTAAGACATAACATAGCATTACTGCGGTGCTTTATCTACCCTTTTTTTTTAGCCAGTGAGTCAAATTGATCCTTTCTGCACAAATCCAAAAATGTAGGTATTTGGCTCGTGATATGGAGGTAAATAAACCACCGAAATTACTACATGTCATGTATTACAAAATAATGTTTCTTGGTCCGTAATCCAAATATACCAATGAAGTCAATGTTGCACATGAACTGGATATTAGCGCTCATCGTTCACCCATGTAGTGGGCAGAAATATGGGGTCCCCATGCATCCCAGTGATATAGTTCCATAGATTGACGTTGAAATCCCGTACTGGTATATTGTGTCCTGGCCACTGTAGGATGGGCCAAATCATTTTCCGTTGAAAATATACATGTAAATCCGAAACGAAAGTTATTTTGGATGGTGAGACGGGTAGCGTCCCATGAGGTGAAAAGTAGCCATTGTTACGGCTTGTGAGACGTAACGGTATGATAGTCCACAATGACGTCTCCGTCGGCGGTATCGGTTGGAAAATAATCGCCCCACGATGTGAAGAGCATCCATTGTCATTTTGAGAGACAGAAACGTAACGGTATGATAGTCCACAATGACGTCTCCGTCGGCGGTATCGGTTGGAAAATAATCGCCCCACGATGTGAAGAGCATCCATTGTCATTTTGAGAGACAGAAACGTAACGGTATAATAGTCCACAATGACGTCTCCGTCGGCGGCATCGGTTGGACAAATAATCGCTCCCATGGTATGTCGACTGCGGTGATGACAGTCCGTCAAATCGTGCACGCCCGAAATACATCCGGCAGATGGAGAAAATAATCGTGGTATATGCCGGCTGCGTTGATTACTCCACTTTTATATTAATAGCCGCCATTAGCTCCACACTTTTACTTTTTTCACAATTGGAATTTATAAAAGAACACACAATTATACCATTATTTCCATTAGGCCCGTTAATCCAATATAAAGATGGTATTTAAATTAGCACATTCAATTAAATTTAAAATAAACACTTATTAAATTAATGCCTTCACACAAATTAATCCGAATCCGGTCGGGAATATATGATGCTGCATGCTCTTTTCTGGAATGATACATCCAGGAATAGATTTTACTTTCTTGAATAACACTTGTATAACTACGACACTATTTGTTCGCCATTGACAACACCGATTGGTTGAGGCTGGTCACCGAACGGATCAGCTCCTCTGGCAGGACCACTCTCTCAGCATTCTTGTTGAAAGTTGAAATTGCAGACGTTAGATTCCGTAGCTCCTTTTGTACAACTGAAGTCAGCTGTCGCTGAAAGTCCTGTTGGCCCTCTAACATATCCCGCATTGTCTCTGTTATGCCGCCCGGCATGGCAGCGACATCCCGTTTCAATGTTGATATACCCTGTGACATTTCTGTTATCTTGTCCTCTATGAGGCTACTAATAACAGGAGGCTTTGTCACGTTTTCTGCTCGATGTCGCTTCGCTGCAGGCAGCGGAATCTCCTCACAATTGGAGATCGGCGAATATGCCGTGATGAAATCGGCCAAGTCGTTACTGACCGCCGATGTCGACGCCCTAGGCGGCACCATGCTATAGCCGTTACTGACCGCTGATGTTGACGCAATCGGCCCCACGCTATTTACTGCCATATTCTGCTCGTTAAAATAAGTCTCATCACGTAAGGGCGTAGTTGGCGTCCCGTCTGCGTGCCGAGTGAAGTCATCAACATTTGTATAACTCATGTTGCACCCCTTGCAATAAATGATAATGTCCAAAATGGAACACAGTTTGTCTCTATGAAACTTCTTTTTGTGTCTTTTTAAACTAAACCTGGTTTTATATAATTTGTTGCAATATCCACATTGGTAGATGTGCTCGGCGCCAGACATAAACACATAATGAGAAAATCAGTCCCTGCCAGGGGTTGTCTTTATCTCTACCCCACAAAGGACCCCACGATAATTTTACGTAAGAACATATATTATAGCGGTAAACGAAATTTATCAGACAGTTTTACTGTATATTTTGACATACAATTTAAGTTGGCATATTTCAACCTGATTTGTGGTGTAACGGGAATGTACTTTCTAAGTGTCAGCCTAACTGAAGCCACCAATAAAGTAACAGTCATACTACAACTGTAGTCGCTGGGGTACCTTGCGATCCCTTGTTCCCCTGCGCAGTACAGAGTCACGTATCCCAGTCGTTTCCTTTGCTGATGAGCTTTGTTTAATTATATTTCGTCGCCGTTCCTTAGTCGTTTCTACAATTGGTGTTGGTTTCGTCCCAGTTTGCAAATGTTGTTGCAAAGACAACACCCACTGTGGTATTGTATCGCAGTTAAATGGTTTTATCCGATCATGGTGTACTATTTTGCATTTTGCCTTTGGTCCACTTTTCACTTCAAATAACAAATTGCTTATCTTACGAGTGACCACTAAAGGTCCCTTGTACAGTTCAGACTTCAATTTTGGACTCTTCCCAACAGTTTTAGTGCTGTCCATTATATACACAATGTCACCAACACTGTAGTTATGTGTAGCTATTCTGGTGTCGTAATCCCGTTTCTGACGTTCCGAATTTCCTTTCAAATTTTGACGCACAATCTGGTAAATTCGTGTCATTCTGTCATTTAAATTTGCTACATAATCTGTATATGTGTTCTCGGCATTGTTTCGGTGTGGTGACACTCCAATCAGAAAATGCACTGGAAGATTTACTTCTCTGCCAAACATCAGCTGGTTCGGTGTATACCCGGTTGTAGCATGCTCTGTACCCCGGTAAGCTGCTGTGACCAGGGGCAAATACACATCCCAGTTTGTTTGTTCTTCGTTTACATAAGTGACAATCATGTTCAACAAAGTTTTGTTAAACCGTTCCACCATTCCATTGGACATAGCACGGTAAGTAGTGGACTTAGTCTGATTTATTTCCAGAAGGCAACACATTTGCCTGAATAGATCCGACATGTAGTTTTTCCCTTGGTCGCTATGCAAATCTAATGCCAGTCCATATCGCGCGAAAAACTCAAACACGATTTTATTTGCAACAGTTTCCGCCCTTTGGTCCGGAATGGCATATGCTTCTACAAACTTAGTGAAACTGTCCATTATTACTAGGATATACCGATTTCCGGCTTCAGACATGGGAAAAGGACCTGTAATGTCCGTTACCACTCTGTCCAATGGATAACCAACGTAGTATTCCTGAAGAGGCGCCTTTGGCTTTTTAGCCGGTCGTTTCCGGCCACCACAGAACGAACACTGTTTGATCCATAACTTCACTGCTTGATTCATGTTATACCAATAAAAGTTCAACTGGATTTTGGCCAATGTCCTTTTAACTCCCAAGTGTGCCGACATTACACTACTATGTGTGGCTCGCAGGATTTCTTTGTGTAATACTGATGGAAGCACAAGTTGGTCATAACTTTTTGTTTCATCAGTGGAAACAAATGTTCGAAACAATATTCCATCTGCTACAGATAACTGGGACCATTGTAGCCATAGGTTCCGAATCGCAGGACTTTCTGATGCAATTATATCTCTCGATGGTTGTGATTCCGACTTAAGCCGCCAACTCAGAATGGACCGAATGTCTGGATCGCTCATTTGCATTTTTGACAACTCTTCACATGTATACGATCCAACCCAATTTGAAAACTTGTAAGTTACACCACCACCACTACCTACATTTGTTGTCGCATCTGCTGTATGTAAATCCACGACATGTTGGTCTGGTGTCCCGTCCCCACTTCCATGGGCACGCAACCGCCGTATACTCCCCGTTGCTTTTCCGAATACATTCAATTTATGCAAAATTCTCCAATTGGGTTCACTTAACCCAATATGCTGGATACCTTGCCTGGTTGAATGCACAACACTGGATGCGTGGTGGCATATAGCCGTATACAGCCACATAAACATCGCAAACACAAACTGCACGCTCAGCTTACAGTAACCAAGGAGTAAAATAAACAAGGGAATACAGTGCTGCTCCACTTGTAAGAAACAGGTAGCTTCCGGGCGCACTCTCTTTGAGATAAGTGGCACAACATCATCAATATCTGCTAATATTGACCACTCTTCGTGCTTCCGTTGGCATCCGCTGCACCCCTTACATGGCAGGTTCTCCAGAATGGTGATTCCATCATAACAATCACACTGTTCTGGGTCACATGGTTTTCTCGACAGGAAGTCAGCATTCACATGCTTTACACCTTTCCGGAATTCAATCTTAAAATCAAACTGAGATAGTACTTCTAACCACCGAGCCATCTGATTCTCCGGATTTTTAAACGACATTATCCATCTCAGAGAGCTGTGGTCAGATCGGAGAAGAAACGATCTCCCTAACAGATACTGCTTAAACATCTGCACGAATGTCACACAACTGAGTAGTTCCCTTCGTGTCACACAGTACCTTCGTTGTGGTTTTGTTAGTGACTTGCTAGCATAAGCAATAGGTCGCTCCACAAGTTGTTGTGTTTTACTGCTCCACTGCATTTGTGATAGCACGCCTCCGATCCCCGAATCACTGGCATCGCAATCCAGGATGAACAAGCCTTCGTCTTGGGGAAATGACATGACTTCCTCCCCTGTTAAGACGGATTTCAAGTCTTCAAAACTTTCCTGGCATTCATCGGTCCACATGAACGGTCGTCCGGCCTCTAACAACCGATTCATTGGATTGCCCGCGTTGAAAAGTTCCTGATAAAACGGCGATAATAACTTCCGAATC
>JBEVXV010001008.1:0-6352 GCA_040505915.1 Sedimenticola sp.
GTCCAAGGACACACAAATTATTATGCGATTTCTTTAAATGCCTCCTTAATGATTGAATATGAACAAAATTCTTAGAACACCTTCCACAAACAAACTGACTTGGCATACTGTCCCCCAACCATGAGTCCGTGGGTTTTTATACCCCGGCCCCTGGACGATGTGGAGCTGGATGTGGGTCATTCCTGGGACAGGATGCAGGTCAGGCTTGGGGATTTGGGACCGGATCACCATATTTGGTCGGATGACTGAGCTGAGCCATGCTAGGTAGAGACGCTGACAAATCAAATCATTGCATTCTGCAACATACTAGGTCCCTGCAGAGTGTGGCACATTGTTTTATTAGCTTCATTATTTCATGACACAACACTTTCTGATTAGACTTGCTAGAAAATTTCACTGTAATACAAGTCTCTGAGGCTGATTTCTTTGCCGCTCTCCACGACGGAGCCCAACATTTGTGTCACATCCGGTGTGCCGTTTTTTGTCAGTGTGTGTGACTTTCTTTCTCACACTTGTTAAGTCCTGCGCTTGAGACTGTGCGAAGGATCCAACTTTCAAGTCACGCTGTATTGACATCACCCACTGTGGAATGGATTGTCCACAGAACAATTTTAACCGATCGTGGTGCAAGATCTTAGTTTTTGCCTTCGGTGCACCTTTCACTTCGAATAATAGGTCACTAATCTTACGCACGACAACCATAGGTCCTCTCCAGATATGACGCTTGAGCTTAGGACTGCGACCAACTTGCTTTGTAGTATCCAAACAGTAAACAATGTCCCCAACATTATAACTGTTAGTACACACTCGAGTATCGTAATCTCGCTTTTGCCTTTCCGCATTTGCCTTCAGCTTTGAACGTACCAGGCGATATATTTGCGACATTTTGTTTTCCAAGTTTACAACATAATCATTGTATGTTTTGCTCGCCGAAGTCCCGTGCGGCGCTCTGCCAACTAGGAAATGAACAGGCAAGTTCACCTCCCTGCCAAACATAAGCTTATTTGGAGTTTCGCCCGTCGATGGATGTATACATGACCTATATGCAGATGTCATCAGAGGGAGATAAATGTCCCAATTTGTCTGTTCTGCATTCACGTAGGTGGTTATCATGTTCAATAAAGTCTGATTAAACCGCTCCACCATGCCATTGGCAGAAGGCCGGAATGCACTCGATCGAGTCTGGTTGACTTCAAGTAAGACACACATCTGCCTAAACAATTCAGATTGGTAGTTCTTACCCTGGTCGGACAAAATATCGAGTGGAAGGCCCATTCGACTGAAGAACTCGAGCACGAGCTTGTTGGCGACTGTAACCGCCGTCTGGTCCGGAATAGCATATGCCTCAACATATTTTGTGAAATTACACAGAACCACCAGTACGTACTTGTTTCCAGATTCACTGATAGGGAATGGTCCTAGAATGTCGGTAGACACTCTATCCATGGGATATCCAACAGTGTACTTTTGTAGTGGGGCTTTTGCCATTTTGGTTGGTCTCTTTCTTTGCGCGCAAAAGTCACATTGCTTTATCCAACGGCGTACACTGTCACTCATCCGGTACCAATAGAAACTAAGCCTAAGCTTGTCAATCGTTTTGTTCACCCCGAGATGTGCCGATGGCAATGCACTATGAACTAGCTTCATCACATCCTTGTGTAACAAAGTTGGCAACACTAGTTGGTCATAGTCCTCGATCGAGTTTGTGGACACCCACCTCTTAAACAAAACACCATTCTGAATAAGCAGTTGCGACCAATACAGCCACAAATTTCTGGTGACTGGGCTCTCCCCAGCCACTATGTCTCTGGACGGCCTGTCCACGGACTCCATCTTCCACCTCAGCACAGGTCCGATGTCGGGATCATCAAGTTGCAGTTTGGCCATATCTGCGTCCGAATATGAGCCAATCCAGTTAGAAAATGGCTGGCCATTGACATTCTTTGCTTGGCCATTTTCGCTGGTTGCACAACCTTGTCCATTTGGAAACAGTCCACCGGCATGTGTTGACATTCCGAAGTCCTTTTCCAGAGTGCCGGCTCCCAGATCAGTACGATTGCTGGCTGGTGTGGTCGATTCCTGGCTAATCCTCAAATGCTTAACTTGCCCCCACTTGATGCGGAACATGAAAACGGACTGCAATAATAGCCCGACACACACTCCCAGGTAATCCAGCCCGCGCATAAGAATGCTGCTTAATACACTGATATACATCCCTATGTAACGGTAAAAAGCCACTGAACATGTTCGAACACTGATCCGCTTCGAAATTAGGGGCACAACATCATCAATTTCCTGCAACACTGACCAATCCTTGTGCTTTCTGGTGCAACTACTGCAACCGCCACATGGGAGTGCTTGCAGGACCGATGTGCCATCATAACATGAGCAGTCTGCTGGATCGCATTGAATTCTGGACAAGGCATCGGCATTCACATGCTTTACCCCTTTCCGATGTTCAAGCACAAAATCGAACTGGGAAAGCACTTCAATCCACCTCGCCATTTGATTTTCAGGGTTTTTAAACGACATAATCCACCTTAAAGAACTATGGTCGGACCTCACCAGAAATTTCCTTCCTAGTAAGTATTGCCTGAATTCTTGTAGAAACACAACCACAGCCAACATCTCACGGCGAGTGCAACAGTAAGCTCTCTGCGGCTTAGTCAATGACTTACTGGCGAAACAAATAGGACGTTCTTCCATTTGTTGAGACTTTTCACACCACTGCATTTGTGACAGAACGGATCCAATCGCGTAATCGGACGCATCGCAGTCAAGAATGAACATTCCAGCATCGTCACGCGGGAATGCAAGCACTTCTTCTCCCGTCAATACGGACTTCAAGTCATCAAAACTGTTCTGACAGTCTTCGTTCCATTCGAATGGTTGTCCGGCCTCTAACAACCTATGCAGGGGCTTTGCTCGTGAAGCAAACCCCATTATGAAACGCCTGTAGTACGAACAAAATCCGACGAATGATCTCACATCTGTCACATTCCTAGGAACAGGCCATTCCTTGATGGCCTTGACCTTGCTCAACAATGGCTTCACACCATTTTCTGTGATAAGATGTCCCAGAAAAGCCACCTCCCGTTGAAACAGAACACATTTGGAAGCCTTTAGTTTTATACCGGCTTCGTGTAACCTGGTGAACACAATGTCTAGTCTATCCAAATGCTCACGAAAAGTTCTGGCATGCACTATTATGTCATCTAGATATATGAGTAATATGTACCACTGTAATCCACGCATAATGAGCTCCATACACCGCTGAAAGGTAGACGTTGCATTGCAAAGTCCGAACGGCATGACGTTGTACTCGTACAGTCCTTGTTTGCACACAAAAGCCGTTTTGGGTCGATCCTCCACATCCACCTCTATTTGGTAATAAGCTGATAAAATGTCGAGACAGGAAAAGTAGGTGGCCCCGCCTAAATAGTCAAGACAGTCATTCAAGTTTGGCAAGGGATAGGCATCTTTCTTTGTGACAGCATTCAGCAGTCTGTAGTCCACACAGGGCCTCGTCGTTCCGTCGCGTTTACGAACATAAACTAGCGGGGAAGCCCACTCGGATGAGCTCTCGCGAATCACGTTTGTTTTTAACTGATTCTGGATTATTTTGGATTCCTCATCTGCAAAGGCGAATGGTGGTCGTCTTGGCCGCTGTTTAACAGGTGGGTTGTCACCCGTGCTGATCTTGTGCTTAACAACCGACGTGTGGCCTAAGTCATTTGACGACCTCGCAAAAACATCACTGTGTTTTATCAATAGTGCCTTTAATTGTTCTTTTTCACTAGGATTTAACTGATTACTAGAACATTCAAAAAGCTCACACAAATGCTCAGGTAGTACTTTGTTGTCATAATCAGCACACTGTGTATTATCCTCCACGGAATTAGACTCGCTTTTGATTTCGTCAACTTCGCCGAGGTACGCAATTTTCTCGCCTTCGTGAATAATAATATCCGAGGATGTTGGATTCAGGATGCGAATAGGAATTCCTATGTCCCTTCTATGCGGATCAACGAGCGTATGCCCTACCATGAAACACTGATAACATCCCTCTATCGGTGAAACTATGCCATATTTTGTTTTTAATCCTTTCTCACATTCCCCCTCAATTATTAATTCGCTGAATGCCGGTACTGTGACACTACCAGTGCACTTAACCTTGATTGCACGCAGGTTAACTTTTTGAATAACTGTAGGATACTTTTTCTTATTTAACTTCAGACCAGACTCTGCACTTAGCACATAATTGTGGGCCTGAAGAAAGTCGAGGCCTATCAATCCATCATCCCGTATTGGAGCTATGAAACACTGCCACTGAAAATAATCCTTCTTGATTTTAAAATCCAGCATTGCAGTACCCAGCACAGGAAGCAGCTCATCATTGGCGACTTCCAACTTCAACGACGGATTCACTTTTCTAAGCTCCGGACGCACGTCCTGCGGTAGCTTGTTATAAATGTTAGAGGACACCACAGTGACTGCTGCCCCGGTGTCCAAAACTAAACTAGCACTAACAGAATTAATGTCTATAGGAAGCAATATTGATAATCCACTATCCAACTCACGACAGGATACTTTTATAACAGTATCCTGATCACTATATACACTAGCACACTCTCGGACCAAAGCAGGGCCGTTTGCCTCGGTCCCGTCTAGTTTTCCTGCTTCCTGGTGACTGCGTTGTCTGCGCCGGCTTGACGGTTTGGGCAGTCGGTTGCATAGTGCCCTATTTCGTGGCACGCGTAGCACTCCACCGTTGACATATTCCTCCTCTTAAACGTGCGATTTCCAGCCTCATGGCGACGATTCTCGAATAGTCCCTTTTTAAGTGTGGATGATATTTCATCTAACTTCTTGTCCATGCTGCTCTTAATTTCATCTTTAAACTCGTTAAACCTCTCTTTGGTGACAAATTCGGTATCACCCTTTGCATTTTGCACTGCTTTCATTCTAACAGCTGCGGCGGCGGGCTTACCAAACGGGTCTTCCTTAAGGCTTTTGTACATTTCCAAAATATCGCAGGCTTCCTCGATAGACTGCGGATTTTTCATGCCGACAGCTAGTACCATCTGTTGATCACATATCCCCCTTAGGAAATGACGCAGGCCGATAGTGTCCAACGTAACACCGTCTGCCGTTGGGTAGCTGTTCCTTACCAGGCACTTTATATCTGCGACATACTCAATCAACTTTTCTTTCTGACCTAATTTCCTATTCTCTAACTCTGCCAGAAACGATGCTGTTGTACGCCGCTCCTTGAACCTTGTAGCCAGAGCGTGCTGCAGGTCATAGTATGATGCTCGCACACCCGAATCCAACTGGTTGAACACATAGTCGGCAGCTTCTCCTCTCAAACTGTTGGTGAGACGAAACACTTTTTCCTCATTACTCCATTTACACACCTTCGCCATGTTGATGAATGGACGAATGAATGTCTCGTACGATCCCTTCCCGTCATACAGCATCTGCCTGGGCAAAGGCACGTCATACCTTCCGCGCTGATTCCCTGGTTGCGCCACACTCCTTTGCCTGGGGTCTGGATCCGGTGGCGACTGATGCGTGCCGGTATAAATAGGTGACTGTGATGGGTGATGACCTGACGCGAATGCCCAAGGATCGGAGGTAGGAGCCTGCTGCTCAGTTGTTCGAGCCCGTCGCTCCTCCTGCAAGGCAGAACGTGTATCGCTTATCTCATCTCGCATAGCTTGAAGCTCCCTCTCTCGCTCCCTTTCCATGGCTTCTGTCTGGTCATGAAGCCTACGACGCATTGCCTGTATTTCCGCATCAGCCTCCTGACGGGTGTCTTGAAGCATGTTGTCGAGACGCTTGTTTTCACGTTCTAAGTCCGAGAAAGCACCTTTAACCTTGGTATTCTCATCTACAGTTATACGTAAGTTTTCTCGTAAATTTTCGACTTCACTAACCACTTCCGGTTCCTCTGAATCTCTGCCGTCGTCTTTTTGCACATTTCTTTTGGGACCCATTTTGCGATATTTATTCTTGCTTATAGACGGCTGACTCGTCACCCGAAGATGTTAGTGCAAGTTTTAATTTTGCGTTTTCAAATTCTAACTCAAAAATGTGTTTGTCTTTGCCATTTACAGAGACTTCAATTATATCATTATAACTTTTTGTTGTAGCGTTTAAATTTTCCACTTGTATTTTTAAATGCTGAATTAAATTACTAATTTCTTGATGCAAAACTGACAAGGTTTCTTTAATATTAGCTATTTCTTCCCCACTCATTATTTAGCACAACAGAGAGGAGAAATCACTGCTAGCCACTCTATAAAATGCAATCCAGAATATAATTTGATTTATGACACAACACCCTTCA
>JBEVXV010001009.1:0-2496 GCA_040505915.1 Sedimenticola sp.
CATTCGGATGTATCAGCCGCCGTAGAAAAGGTATCGCTGCCTGATCTGTATAGGGTGATCTAGGATCGCTCAGGCAACCCCAAAACCCGGTTGCCGCAAAACCCTCGCCAAATGGTGGGGGTTTTTTGTTTTCCCGAGTAATAAAAAGCAAAACATAATTATTCAGTTATACCTATTTTTAGACTGTATTCGCCGGGGGTTGGCGTCTATTGCCCACATCCATGTGGGCAATAGACGCCAACCAGAATGGCACTGACTTAGGATGAATTTCACCTAGTTTACTTGTAGGAGCGACTTCAGTCGCGAAAGAATTTGGCACGTAGTCAGCTTTTGGCAAATAATTAGGGTCAGAGTAAAATATTCACAAAAGAGGGATGGCACTCATCATTCTCCCCCCACCTTACCGCGATGGCTGTTGCACTAACCCTGCTCTATCTATCTATCATGCAGAGGGGAGGTGATCCTTCACAGGGCGTTAGTTGCTTTTTTGTGTATGTGACCATAATATACATGTATGATCGATCTGGAGAGTATCAAAGGTTTCGATTGGGACGAAGGAAACGCCCGAAAAAATGAGAAGCATGGTGTTTCCATGGCGGAGGCGGAACAGATTTTTTTTAACGCCCCTCTGCTATTGTTAGGCGATCTCAAACACAGCGGCCTGGAACAGCGGTTCCATGCTCTGGGCAGATCGGATGATGGGCGGCGACTGCATATCACATTCACTCTGCGCCATGCAGGAGAGCGGATTCGTGTCATTTCTGCTAGGGATATGCATCGGAAGGAGCGAACAGTTTATGAAAAAACAACGTAAACCCATTCCTGAATTTGCCAATGAGATGGAGGAGCGGCTTTTTTGGGAACAGAGCGACTCTGCAGACTACCTGGACTGGAGCAAGGCTCACCAGGTGGTTATGCCGAACTTGAGACCAACGACAAAGACCATCTCTCTACGCCTGCCGCAACACCTTCTGGATGCCATCAAGGCAGCAGCACACTCCCGTGATGTTCCGTATCAATCCCTCATCAAGGTGTGGTTGCAAGAAAAACTCCACGGTCATTAGAGAAAACTAGGGTCAGAGGTAAAAAGGGGTCAGTACCCTTTAATCATTATCCGACGGTTTACATGGACATGCGAGCTGTTTGATTAAAGGGTACTGACCCCTTTTTATAGGATGAATTTCGCCTTTTTCCTGGTTAATCTGCTCACATGCCAACTTTACATCGAACTTAATCCAGTGCGTGCAAATATGGTTGAAAATCCAGCAGAGTATCGTTGGTCGAGCTATGTTGCCAATGCCTTTGGAAAAATCAACCCACTGTTGACACCGCTCCCACTTTACTTGGCTTTAGGTCATGACGATAAGCAACGTGCTAGTTGTTATCGTGACAGTTTTAAGGAAGTACTTGATAGCTCTCTGGTGGGAGAGATAGAGATATCGGTTCAGACGGGCACACCTTTGGGGAATGAGCGTTTTAAGGCGGATATAGAGCAGTTACTAGGTGTAAAAGTGGGGCAATCTAAACGAGGCAGGCCAAACAAGAAAGTAATAAAGGGTACTGACCCCTCTCCTCACCTTTTTTCGCACCTGTCTGCTTAGATGATTTATTCGTACGTCAGCACTGCAAAGGGGTATTGTTTATTGACGTTGCGCTCTTGTGTGTGTATAAGTCAGTATGTATGTTTAATTTATTGTGGGTAGAGGATAGGGACATGGTAACAAATCTTTTTAAATACTTGCTTGCTGCGGCACTTCTTATGGGTGCTGGGGTGGTGGCCTCTGCCACACTGAATGTTGATTTTGGTATTGGCGGGACCAATGTTTACAATGGATTGGGTGCAGCCCCCGATGCGGCAGCGAATACTGTCTGGAACGGCCTGGACCAAGACGGAGGCTCAACTCTGCTCTACTCTGACGGTTCGGCTGCCACCGGTATCAGTGTGGCCACTGATATTATGGGGACTGCTGGCCAACCCTTCTCAGATGGCGGAAACGCACTCATGGGGGACAGAATATTTCGTAAGGTTGGATGGACTCAGTTTGATGTAACCATATCCGGCCTCAGCGCTGGATCCTATGACCTGTATGTATACGGTAGCCACACCAATTATGACTCCCTCTACACGGTGGACGGAAAATCTGATTTCTCGTTAGGAGTAAACAGTGACTACCCGTTTGTACATCATGATAACTATGCCTATATTGACGGAGTAATTGTTCCTCTTAGTGGTGAGGTCGTCATAACTGTGGATAACTATTTGGGTGCTGACGGCTCGGCAGCTGCAGTTATCGGCGGCTTCCAGCTGACATCAGTACCAGTACCGGGTGCGGCAATACTCTTCGGCACCGGGCTTATCGGTCTTGTTGGGTTTGCCAGGAAGCGGATATCAAAGTAGACCGCTTTACTCAGACAGACTGAACAAATCAACCCCACCGGCTTTAGCCGGTGGGGTTTTTTAATGGGAAATGGAAATTACGGAATTATACGAAATTG
>JBEVXV010001010.1:0-7417 GCA_040505915.1 Sedimenticola sp.
ATATAGGTCAAAAAGGTCAAAATTGTGCTTCTGAAAATGCTATATTTCGACTTCACATATCTGTATGAATACATGTCATATAACACTTGGAGTATTGTCCCCGTCATAAATATGAATGCCAAATGCAGTTTCCAGCCGTCGATGGAGACTAGTGTGCTAAAATTAGTACGTTTCAGGTGCGTAGCCAGATAAGTGTAAATGGGGAGATTTCACCCTCTAAAATTTGGCCAGTAGAAAAATAATATGTTCAGATATACGTGAAAATGCATCACTACCCTTCTAATATTCCCTTAGAAGTATTCTATGCACCTCTAACATGAATCACACCCATTCAACTACAGGCTGGTTATGCCACTGCATTTATTACTGGTTACGTTCAGTTTCGCACGCCTTGGTAATAACCACAATTTAAATCATAAATGCACCACAACTTGTATGGCCATCTTATTTGTGACTGGTGCATCAGATATTAAGAGACGTGGGCAAGATACAGACATACATATGGGATCAAGGGCGTTGCCAGAGGGGGTTCAAGGGGTTCGTACGAACCCCCCTTTTCATTCATCAGTCTATTCAATTACTGTATATAGCGACCAGTGTTGAACCTGATTAGACTGCGCGGATGCGCAGGCTGGTCTGGGTATACACTGGTCGCAAAGGCCAATACATATTTCGAACCCCCCCCCTTTGTGGAAGCTGGTGACGCCCATGGGGATTAATTAGTTAGAGCATTGTTGACAGCCTCTACGATCGCTATTCCACTCGCTAACGCTCGTGGATTAGCTCCTCGTAGAGGCTTCCAACCATGCACAAACAATTACTTATTAACCAGATATGAACGCTGCGTCGTTTAATAACGTTTATATATTTCAGTCAGTGAGTGGGTGACTACATCTATACACGTATTGATTTGTCGTTAATTATGCTGCATTTCGTACGATAGCACACAATTGGCTAATATAGGATAACAACGCTGTGTTTAATTGCATACGTCTAACCAATACAACAGCCTCAGTGTGCACGGTGAACGGTTTATAAATCGAATACCAACTGTACAAATATTAATAAGTTTAATAGCTGTATTCACTGTTGTTAGTAGTACATGTAGATGTAGTTAGTTAAAACTAGTCTAGTAGTAGCCTATAATTTGTTGACAAGAAAATGGCCACTGCAGATGGATGTGAACCAGAAATGGTAATACCAACGAAAAAGAGAAAGAGTACTGCCATAAATGAAAATGCCTGCATCTTTTGTCAGAAGTCAGACCAAACACTTACAAAAGGAAGCACATTTGGGATTCAGACAATCAAGGAAAGATATGCAGAACGAAAATGTATTTGTGAGGAAGATATGGATCAGAGCATGTTAAATATCAGCCTGATCATTGACACACTGAACGTAATGAAGCCAATGTGGCATGCAAAATCATGTTATTCTGTGTTCTGTAGCAAAACGAACATAGAGCGACTGAGAAAAAGAAAAGAATCAGAGATTACTCGTGTATGTATTTCTCAATCATCGCCAGATATAGGCAAAGTGGCTTCGCATAGTACACGAAGTTATGTTCCAACTACTGACTGGAAGCTATGTATTTTCTGTCAGAAAAGAAAATGCAAAGGCAGTGTAGCATTGTCTCAGGTAATGACACCCGATTGCAATAATACCATCCATGCAATGGCCAATAGCGATATCACTCGTACACTGAGCTGCAAAATTGGGGCTCTTAACCTGATCGCATATGAAGCGAAGTACCACAGCGACTGCTTTAAAGCAATGCAACGACAAAAAGAATGTTTTGTACAGAACATATCTGACAGCCCTGACGAACAAACCAATCCATATGAACAAGCATTTTCTGAGCTGGCTTCTAGATTGGATAAAGGGTTTGCCGGTGGCGCGGTATACACACTCGTTAACGTAACAACTCATTTCCACAGTATACTGGAGACGCATGAGCTTTCCCCAGATGCATACAATCGACGACAATTGAAACATCGGTTAATGAAGCATTACGGTGAGAAAATTCAGTTTATACAACCTCTATCCAAGACAGAATCTCTTTTGATAATTCCATCAATTTCGACTGCGGATGCTATTCTAGCGATGAAAGAGAGACATGATGTCATAGACAACAATGATATTGAACAAGATTTGATGATGAGCGATCTAGCTGATGATGAGACATCCATATTAAGAGCGATGCATCATGTAAGTGCCAAACTAAAATACGACATTACCAAAGTTACCAGTCACAATACATATGACCACCTGGATCGGGAACATTGCGAGGCATTGGTACCTGAGAGTTTGTATATATTTCTGTGCATGTTGTTGTCCCACGAATATAACGGAGAAGAAACTGATGTTTCCGAAAGACAGAAAGCACACATATTAAGCATAGCGCAAGACATAATATATACCTCGTCTAAAGGGACCGTGTTAACCCCGAAACACATAGGCATAGGCCTGGCTGTGCACCATGCTACCCGTTCGAAATCGTTAATCCAGCTACTACATGCCAGTGGACACACTATAAGCTATGACAAAGTGAGAACAATTGAAACAACGGTTGCTAAACAACAATGTGAACAGTTTGAAAGCAATGGTAAATTATTTGTACCTGATAACCTTGTGAAATCAAGGTTTGTGCAGTTCGCTGCTGACAATATCGATATCGCAGAGGAGACGGTAGATGGGAAGGGTACCTTTCATGCCACTCAAATGGCAGCATTTCAACGAGGACCTCCTGCAAAGCTTGAACAACCGAGACCAATTGATGGATCCGATCGTACCTTAAGAGGATTGCCACACGAACTGAATGCTCTGGACAAATCGCATTACAGCACAAACAAAAGAGCCAAACGCGCAGTATTTGCGGAAGAGATACTAACTGACTACTTTAAACAAAGTCCATGCATTCCAAAGTCCATCCCTTTAGATATCGATCTGGCGTGGATCTTGAACCGACTGTACTGCCACGAAATTGAAGAGAAAGTAGTTCCGTCCTGGACAGCATTTAACCAGAAGATAACATCCGTTTCGCCTGTCCAGTCGGTTACGGGCTACATGCCCATCATTCCCAGTCCAGCTACAGAGTATGATACGATTTGGACAGTGATTCAAAGGTGCCAGAGGGTATCGGAACACTTAGGGCAAGAGAATACTGTAATTACAGTAGATGAAGGTCTCTATTGTAAGGCAAGAGAATTAGTCTGGTGCCACAGTGATCAGTGTAAGGGATTGGTGTTACGTCTTGGTGGCTTCCATATCATGATGAATTTTCTGAAAGTCATTGGAAAGCATTTCGAGGAAAGTGGTCTTAGTGATGTTCTGGTAGAATCCGGTGTCTATGGAGCATCTGTTGTGTCTACCATTTTGAATGGAAAAGGCTGGAACAGAGCTATACGTTGTCATAAACTGGCATACGAAGCATTGTGGCGGGTGTTGTGGCATCTGTTTGTACAATGGATGAACGACTCTAACAGAAAGTTTCCCGAGACAGGCGATGAATTGACTGATGCAGTAGTGCAAGCGTTTGCTGGTGGAACCCAAGATAGCCTGCTTGAGGCAGTGTCAGCACAGAGAGCTTGCATCCAAGACATGAAGAAAGACCTCAGTGAATACATTGAGGAGAAAAGTGTATTCCCAACATTCAGATATTGGACACAATACATTGAGCTTGTACAGATGCTCTTAAACTTCATTCGAGCAGAGAGGGAAGGCAACTGGCAGCTGCACATGTCTTCCTTCAAACAAATGCTGCCATGGTTTGCTGTGTATGATCATGTAAATTATACCAGATGGGGTTTGGTGTACCTGGCAGACATGTCCATACTTCCACAGACGGCAGCAAGGGTGTTTGACGAATTCGAGAACGGGAACTTTGTTGTCAAGAAGACTTCAAAGACGTTCAATCAGCTTTCAGTTGATCAGGCGTTGGAACACGTCAACAAACAAGGAAAGGTGGCTGGAGGTCTGATTGGAATCACACGTTCAGAGAGTGCGCGTGAAAAATGGTGTCTCACATACAATGACATGGCCAGGCTATCTGAGAGTACAAGACATATGTTGGGTGTGAAAGTAAAGAATGAATCTGAGCATATAGAGACAGGAAAAGAAAGGCTTGAGAAAGACGAAGCTGACGTTGAAGCGTTTGCAGACCAGTTTAGGCGCTTCAACGTGCTTGAAAGGGAAGACAGTCAATTGTATTGCATCTCAACAAACGACGTGGCTACGGAAAAAATCAAAGTTCAACTTCTTTCCGCTCAGAGCAGAGGAAGTGAAATTGTGGACAAGTTTGTGGAGTCAAGACTTGCACAAGGAGCTGAAACCTCAATTCACGCACCTCTAGAAAAACAGAATTCGAAAACATTCAAACACTTACACGGTTCCAGTATTCAAAAAGCGAAGAAACAAACAAAAACTCTGAAGGATGACCGTAGTGTCTTTCAGAGGATCATAGTAGCCGCTGAAGGTGGGAGGAGGATTGATTTGAATCAGATTTTGAAATATGAGCTGACAAAATCCCCAACATCTCTCACGAACGATGATGGAACGTTACGGACCACAGACAAGTCTGTACTAGGACATATACTCGAAGGCGACACAGCTATATCTGGTAAGCCGGATGTACCTGTGGTACCTACATGCAGTATCATTGACGCGATGGCGCTTGTTCAAAAGCTAGGGAAGCCAAAAGAAGCTGAAACATTTGGTGACTTTGCTAAATGCTTTTCAGAATGCGTTCTGTCGCATGAAAGTGATCAGTGTACCAGAATTGATGTTGTTTTCGATCACTACACATCCATATCGATTAAGTCAGCAACAAGGGCTCACAGGGCTGACAAGCACCATATGCCAATCAGAAGAGTCATTTCCGGATGTGATGTTCCGTTGCCAAAACAATGGAAGTTATTTATGGATATGACCGAAAACAAAAAAGATCTGACAAACTTTCTGTCATGCCAACTGCCTCTTATTGCACAAAACTGTCAGACAAAAGCTGAACTGATAGTAGCAGGCGGATATTCGGACAATGAAATAGTAACTTCTACAAAGGGCCAGGTGTCCGACAGTCTTGTGTCAGATCACGAGGAAGCAGACACACGAATGCTATTGCATATACAGGATGCTGGAAAGAAAGGCTACAAACGCATATTTGTTCACTGTCGTGACACAGATGTGATAGCGCTTCTTGTTGCTTTTTATGGGCAGCTTGGTGTTGCAGAGATCTGGGTCTGCGCAGGAACACAGCTCAAACGAAAGTATATACCCATTCAAGAGATACACAACGGTTTACAATCTGGTGCATGTGCTAATCTCCTGGCATTTCACGCATTGACGGGTTGTGATACCACAAGTCAGTTTGCTGGTCATGGAAAACGAACTGCATGGAAAACATATACGGCAAATACTGAGCTCTTAGATGGACTAGGGAGAGGTGACTTGTCAACAGATGTGATAAAGTCTGTTGAAAGGTTCGTCATGAAACTCTATGCTCCAAAGACAGAAGTAGAGTCTGTGAATGAAGTGCGAGCAGTAATGTTCCGTTCCAAGAACCCTGAAGGTCTACCACCTACTCAAGACGCCCTGCAACAGCACATAGCTAGAGCTAGCTACCAGGCAATGATATGGTACAAGTCTTTGACACCAAAGCCGGCGCTGCCTTCGCCATTGGAATGCGGATGGTACCACGATCCTGACGACGCTGATTGCATTCGGCCAATTCTATTAACGCAGGAAGCAATCCCCAAGGCTTGTATGGAGCTCATTTCTTGTGCTTGCAAACGAAATTGTTCCAGGGTGACATGCAAATGTCGTACCAACGGTCTAAAGTGCATTCCAGCATGTGGTTGCTTTGGAACACAGTGTTACAATCCAGTGCACGACGAGTTGGATGACAATTAGTGGCATACCGGCTAGGAGAATACAACTATGGGAAATGAAACCATATTGATCCAGTATCCCAGAACGGGAACTAGCAGAATTTATGGAAATTAAAATTACATGTACGTGGTTGTAGAATTCATGAATGTCTTCTGATTTAAACATTATTTCATAAAATGCTGCGATCATTGTAAAGTTGTAAAGTTGATTTATATTTTATTTTTCAAAAATCGGTAATTCTAATCATATTGAACCGATACCGAATCGGTGTGGTATGGTGCACATACCTGCTGTTGTGGGGATTGTCTCCGCCACAGGTATGTGCATATCTTTACCTCATGGATTTGTATTCAGTTCATCATGTTCATGACAGACACGGTGTAATTGTTAGCGTGTATTTGTTTGTTTTATATGAACTAATGCAATTCAACTGGTGTAATCTTATGTTTGTGGAGCGTCATTATTAGTGGTTTTCATTTAATCGTTAGTTATGTGTGTGTGTTTGCTTTATTCTTAAAACGTATATAGTAAACCGACAGTTGTCTACTTCACATATGCAACATTTTTGGAGGTGTGGGGAGGGGGAGGGGTTGGTTAAACGCGCTGATTAACCGTTGTTTCAGGAATTATTTTAAAAATAAGCCATTGAATCAGTTCAATTACAGATGTTTTTTGCGCTTCATGGAGCGATTTCAATTGTGTCTTAATTGTTTCAATATAATTATTTTTCCTGATTTCACATTGATAGCGTTATACGTTATCTTGATATTTCACACTTGTACACAACCACCAACAAACCAATGCATCTGATGATATATTGTTTTGTTGAAATACGAGTTATTCTAATAGAAATGATTGTATCATGTGTGTGGGAATGGACTTTAAATACCGATAAATACACATGATGATAATTAGTCTATATTGTACGGTAGGAAGCTGGTTGGCTAAAATCGACAGTTACCATGGTTACGCAATCGTATTGCACACGAAACTACTGTCAGTGAAAAAAAATGAAAACAGTAAGACACCTACAAAGCAAATGCGTTCACCGTATATAGATAGTATCCATCAAATGTGTTTTGATAATACTTGCGCATATATGTACAAATATTACATCTGTTGCATTTAGCTTCTACTACCGATTTATAAAAAAAATTGGTATTGCTTCTAAAATAATAATGAGGATATACATTTGTATGTCAGTATGCAACCATAATATATGCACAATCACGCCATTATATCATTTTGTTGACACCATAATTTCATATACATTGTACCTTGTAATATCATGGGTTTTCGTGGTTTTCGAGGTTTTCTCGGTCGGTTAACATTCCATAATGACATTATTGATACTAAATTGTAGCATGGACAATGTATTATATGCATCGTATCACTTACTGACCGAAATGCACACCTACAACTGAAAATAAAACAATCGTTTTCAGTTTCTGGATTTGTTACTTTTTTTAGTACTAGTGCACTTAATGACCCCGTTCTGACCCTTTGTCCCACCTGCTCACGTTGACCGACA
>JBEVXV010001011.1:0-7127 GCA_040505915.1 Sedimenticola sp.
TGAGTGATCAGTGTTCCTTTTTGGCCGTTTTTGGGTCCGTATTCCCAATGCCAAAAAGTATGTTTTTTCCCCAATTTTAAGAAAAAAATATTTTTCTTTCTCCATCATGTGTCTATTTAATATGTAACATTGAGTGGCCAGCTTATTTATATATATACACGCCTTTTTAGCTTGCTTAGCTTTTCTCGCGATTTTCCCAATTTGAGGGTTTACGACGCATTTTTCCCAATTTCAAGGGCACGGGACCCATTCCAAAAATACCGAAAAGGAACACTGGCGATACAGGGCCATAATGGCCCTCTTGTTTAGAATGGCTGCTACCGACACGATTTCCTACTTGCTAAAATTGTTTGTATGTCCAGTGCTGTGTGCAATATGTAACCACACTTCACCCATGCACAGATAGCAACTCAAATATGTTTCATTTACAAGAACCACAACCCTATATGGAAAATGGCTGCCAGCGGGGCCCTTCGTGCACAAGGGGCACACTTTTTCTAGTTAACAATTAACAGGCATTGGTTCTACCCAGATGACCATCCCATATGACCCTGGATGTTGACGGGACGTGAAGCTTGGTTTATCATCATCATCATCATGTCATTTCAGCAGTCTGTGCAGTCTGTATTCTCGGTGGAAACTGACAGTTCGGACTCGGACTTGGAACCTCCTCTACCTGAAATCACGTGGAGACGGACCCTACCAACAGCGACAGCGACTATGACAAACCCCGCTGCTTTAATATTTGATGTAAGAATCTTTCACTTTGAGGATAATAAAAAAACTAAGGATATCATATTCACCCTAGCTGATTACACATATATACATGTCATTGGACAAAATCCCATGTTGTCGTGTAAACATCCTGGGTGAAAGGCGAGTGAAATGTTCAAGCGCACAGTGTGGTCTTCAGTGTGAATACGGTAGTTCTGCTATTATACATAAAACATGTTCATAAAATATTTAAGACAAAAGCTATGGATTTGACGTCATAATGAAGCCGCGTCCGCCGCCTCTGTGTCCGCCACAGACGTTTTCGTTTCCGGAGCACAAGTCCAAAACCGCATGAGATATTTTAACGAAACTTCGCACATGCGTACATGACGACTCAAAGGTCCGCATTGCGCAAGAAGGACGAACCTCGCATCCCAGATTTTTGAATTATGGCCCTTTGTTCATTTTTCCGCAAATTACTTGTCCGACTCACAAGTCCAATACCATAAATTGATAATTATGAAATATTTTCATCGATACTACACCTATGCATGTATAATGACACTATTTTGGATGGTAGTGCTATAAGTTAATATGGTCACCTCAAACAAATAAATTTCAATGTATTCTTCAGTCCGATGTGCCAGATTTTGTTACGGAGCAGCTAACATGCACAACAGGAAGTGCAAGCCAAATGGTAATTATATTTTATTATAGAATATTCTATATCATTGTGTGATTAGTGTGATCAGATTATTACATTTACATTTTTTGCAATGTGTGTGTGTGTGTGTGTGGGGGGGGGGGGGGTTCCAGGCATATATACATATATATGGAAGTTTTAAAGTGCAGTCATTTATATTTGAACAAATAACATGACGTCATTAATGACGTTGTGTTGTGACCCTCCAATGAGTTTCATAAGGTCTAATTTTCTTACTCATTGTTCCGTCTAAAACATTTTAACCGCTGTGATTGCAACGTTGAAACTGGGTGATTTCCAGCCTTCGTTAAGGCTTTCAATGAGAAGGCTTTGTGAATGAACTGTGACCGTCAGGGGTCTTCTCAATGTAATTTGTTTGGCCAAAACGTGGTTACTTTGTGATCAACTTCCTTCACTCTAGGTGGGCGGTTGGTCGGGAGAATGCGAAGGGTTTTTTAACGATGGGGTTCATCCTTTCTGGGATCCCATTCAACCTGGTTTGGCCCTCATGTACATCTTTGGCTTCCTGTATGTGAGAGTTGAAACAGGTTATAACCCGTATAAGAGTAGTAGGATTGATGCCACTAATCCTAATACTTTTAGGGAAAGGCTAAATGATTCTGGTGTGGTAAGGACCTGGCATCAGATCAGGGTTATTCTAATGGGCTGAATGTATAGTATTGTGAATATGTATGTGTGTTGAATATATCATTCTTGATGTAAACATTCAGCTCTGAGAATTTCCCCCATGCGTACAGGTGAAATACGGGATTTGACCCCGTTGACCCGGCCTTAATGACCATAGCTGTTGATAGGCCGTTTAACACCATTAATCAATCAATCAATCCTTCACTCTAGTATTATTCTGTTTACAGCAATTTGACACACCAATACAGAGCGACGCGACAGGCGTTACAGCAGGGACATCCACAGTAAGTAACTTGATTTAAAAAAAATGCATCTAATTGTTTAACCGGTATGATTGCAACGTTGAAACTTTCAAGACTTTCAAGGACAAAGGCCTTGTCTATAATAATAATAATAATAATAATAATGACTTTATTTTACAAGAAAACTCAGTTGGACATAGTCCAATCTTCCATGAGGTCCTTAATACAACATTATTTACAAGACAGACATGTATATACAATACAATACATCCAGGGTGACCAAAATTGTGCATTATATGTTTACTGATTTGCTAGCTTCATCACGGATCTATGGTTGTTATTCTATATGCAAAATCGTTCAAATAAGTCATACAATGGTTAACAGTAAATGAAACAGAAATGTGTCAATATAATATAACTGAAATTGAAAATGTACTATATGTATATGTACCTATATGTAGAAAACTAAAGAATGAAATTCTGCAGGATTTAAGAAGAAATTTTGGTCACCCTGTACAATATGCATGGACCTTTGTCGATCATGTCATTCAGATACTGTTAAAAGTATTAGAGCGAGTGTATTGAATGTAAGCTTTCTTAAAATTGTCTAAGGATGGAGAAATGCTCTGGTAGTGTGTTCCATATCTTGGAACCAGAGTAAGCGAAGCTTTTCCTATATAGTTCAGTGTTAGGTTTATGAACTTGTAATAGCCCAGTGGATACTGATCTCAGATTGCAGTTGTGTGTATCACTTGTGTGTTGAAAAAGGTTTGACAAGTACTGAGGTGCTTTATTATTGAAAGTTTTGTACATAAGTATTGCTTTTTGATATTGAATTCTGTCACGAAATGTCATCCAATTAAGTGAGCTGAACAATTCCTCAGAAGGAGTTTCAAGATCTTTGTCTAGAATCATTCGAGCTGCTCTTTTTTGAAATTTTGTCACTCTATCGAGATGGTCTGAATTACAATTGCCCCAAATTGTGCAGCAATAATCTAGGTGGGGTAAAATATATGCATTATAAAACAACTTCCTTGTGTGTATGGATAAATATGGTTTAATTCTGCTCAAAAGAAAAAGTAAAGAGTTACACTTTTTAATAACTGAGTCAATGTGTGATTGCCAAGATAATGTATTATCAGTTATAACCCACAAAAGTTTTTCCTGATTTGATGAGTCAATTTCACAGTCCCCGATTATGATTGATGTTTCAGGAATTGATTTATTTTGTTTTCTTCAAGACGTTATGAACATTGCTTTAGTCTTTGCTGGATTAATAACCATCTTGTTAGAGTCAGACCATTGCTGAATTGAAGCCAAATCTGTATTAATATGTGCTGCTATTACTGAAGTTATTTTATTTGTGGCTGTAAGTGTTGTATCATCTGCAAACATGTCAGCTGAGCAGTATTTGGTATGAAGTGGGAGGTCATTAATGTAAATAATGAATAGTAATGGCCCTAACACAGAGCCTTGCGGCACACCAGAATTTATCGGCAATGACTCAGATAATTTACTTCCTACAGCTACCTGTTGAGTGCGATTGTTAAGGTATGATCTAAACCATGATAATGAATTATAATCAAGCTTATATAGTCCAAGTTTTGATAGGAGAATATTGTGATTGACTAAATCGAATGCTTTTGTAAGGTCCAACAAAACTGTTCCAACTATTTCACCATTATCAATAGCATAAATCCAGTCATCTACAAGCTTTGTTAGCCTAAGTGCAGTTTGACATGAGTGCTGTTTGCGAAATCCAGATTGGTTTTCATGTACTAGATTATATTCTGTCTATGAACTGTGACCATCAGGGGTCTTCTCAATGTAAATTTTCTTATGCCCATTGGGACATTTTTGGGCCAAAAAGTGGGTACTTTGTGATGACGCGCCATCAACTTCACTCTAGTATTATTCTGTTTGCAGCAAAATGGTACCCCAATACAGAGCGATACCACGATCACGTACATTCCAGCGGGAACACCAACAGTAAGTAACTTGTGTCTCTGTGTGTCTGTCCCTTGCAAATATTCACTTTGTGTGTTTAACTCCATTAGCTAAAATTTTGTGTCCACATAATAAATCCAGTGCTGTGTGCAATATTTAACGACACTTCTGCTTACATAAGCACTCAAATGTGTGTCATTTAGAAGAAACACGACCATATATGGGTAATGGCTGCCAGCTGTGGCCTTCGTACAAAAGGGAAACATTTTCGCTAGTTGTTTTTCTAAATATCGCTGAAAGAATTCATGAGATAGTCATAAACCATGCACAGGATTATTGGAATCGGCATGTCTATTGAACTGGGTTATTAATACCGGAGAGTATTAAAGGGACATGCAAGGAGAATTTTTCTAAATTTTATGAAATGCACATAAACACATTTTTGAATCCTTATTTCCATTTAAAATACATTGGACCTTTATTTAAAGTTATTTACCCTAGAAAAAAAAGAAAAAAGAAAAATGCGAAAAACGAATGAGACTTGGGTGGGATTCGAACCCACGCCGTAAGATGACGGCGCCGATTTGTAGATTCAAATAATTACATAATTGCAATTACGCAAACACAATAACGTAAAATGTTGAATGCAAGTTGTGTAGTTTGTTCATATGATTGGTGCGGATGCACTATGTAAAAAATAATAATAATAATAGGGATTTATAGTGCCATTATATAAGAACAAAGGAGATACATAGCAACACCACGCTGCACGTATTCGGGAACAGCTGACTATTTCGAAGACGTCTCCGAAATACAATTATGACTATAAAACATGGACTAATATAAAACCTATAGGAAAGTTTGCGGAACCCTACTGCCTCAAGTATTAGTTTGGGGTATTATATCAGATTATATCATTATTTTAAACAGTAAATTCTCCTTGCATGTCCCTTTAAAGTGAGATAATGTTTGCACCAATTACGTCCCTCATTATTAACCCCCTGTGGTGTTGGGTGGTGGAAAAAAGAATAACACCACAGTATGTCCTGCTTGTCATAAAAGGCGACTAATTGGGGTATAATTGTATGATTAGATCATCCAACATCGCTGCTGAAATGGTGTCAACAGGTGAGCGATACAAATGTATAGTTAACGTTTGTATTTGAGGGTGGAATGAGGTTATCATGGTTATTATCCCCTCTAGTAATTAAAGGGATTGGATCATTACTTTTAGTGGAACGGTTTCATTGAGTGGTGTGGTAAGGGCCTGGCACCAGATCAAGATTATTCTATTTCATGACTGAATATGTGTATGTATGGTCATATAAATATTGAGTTATGAAAAGTTGGATCTTCTCCCATGGACAGCTTTTCTGTCCATACAGGTAATGTGTGGGAATTGAATCCCCCAACTTGTCTGTAAATGATCTTTTTGGTTGATCGGACGCAAAACACCATACCACCACCACCACTCTCTTTATTATCCCCTGTGTGGTGCGCGTCTGATTCTATGCAAGAATAGCACCACAGTATGTCCTGCTTCTCGTAAGAGGCGAGTAATTACATATTCTGCTCGCATGTACGGTACCTGGCACCAGATCAGGATTATAAATTCTATTTCAAGGCTGAATATGTTTCTCAGTGTAAATATTGCGTTCTGAAACGTTGAATTTTCTCCCACGAGCATCTTTCTGTCCATACAGTTAACATGTCGGAATTGAATCCTCCAACCCGTCTGTAAATGACCTTAGGGTGATTCCATGCCAAATCACACAAAAAAAACCACCTCACCCTCTTCGATTTAGGTGAAAGTTGGTATATATGTTAACTGTGGGTTGAAAAGATGAAATTTCAAATATTAGCTTGATTGGATCAGTGGTTTCTGAGATATGCCATGTAATGTACTGTGGTTCCATCACGTCCACAAAACAGCTCCCGTAGGATTTGCTTGTGTAATTTGATTTTTATGCCCCCGGTCTCGAAGAGCCGGGTGGCATATAGTGTTTGGGTTATTAGGTTATTATTAGGTTAGTGGGCATTGGCGAACCCACCAATATTTACATACAAATGTACATATTACGTGAAACACCTGGACCTGGTTAGTTACTTTATTTCAGGTTGGATTCCGACAAGCTACTTCAACGGAGTGTTTCATCTGTTGCGACCGCAATAGAGACTCATTCTTCATCCCTTGCGGTCACCGTTCCTGCACTGTCTGTGCTGTACAGTTGGAGTCGACTACACGGTTGTGTCCATTGTGTAGATCTGTTATTGTGGGAGTGGGGACCCTACAAGACTAATGACATATATCTTTAAAAGGACTTTATAGTCTTGGATTGGACCCACCACAAATTTACGTAATTTACATTGGACACAATTTTTAACATTTGACCGTTCAAATAAATGCTACATGTAATTGTCTAAATATATACGTGTAGCATTCTTGAAAGGATGACATGCAAACTCATGTTTTTTGTGGATAATAATTATGTATACATGCATCTTGATATATATGTCTTCTAGTCATGTCTTATTTGTATTCAAGATTATATTAATGCATTTTATGTTATTATATGTAACAATTCATCTGGTTGATGATTTTTCTCTTTGACGACTATGTCTACGGTATATAATATTGTCATCATTTTATATCTCATATGGCCTGCTCCATTGTGACAATTTTAAATTTTGCCTGTCCGAACGTGACAGCTCTACCAGTGAGAATATATAGGCTAGGCCACCCTGTGAGTAAAAATATGATTTTACCTCAACCCGACATGTATAGTCCGTAATATGACCCCCAAAAAGTGGCTTAGTTAAGGAGTTAGCTGCCCCCCCCCCCCCCCCCCCCCCCTGGGGCCTATGGTTTTTTG
>JBEVXV010001012.1:0-3906 GCA_040505915.1 Sedimenticola sp.
CACCGTGACATAAACTTATGACATTTCCATCCTGCGCAATTATAAAATTAGTCTATTTTGCACATTGCACGCTCTCAACGGCGGTAGATGGTCCTCGCCCCCAAAAGTGAACCTTTGCAACTGCATGAATCTACTGAGCAAATTCCAGTGAGTTGTTCTAGACACATCTCTGCTATCTGCCACTTAGCCGCATTGTGCCAGGGCTGTGTCATCATGGAACCCTGTAAGCATAGCAAGGCGGTATCTGTGTCATGCACCTGTCTGGCGACCCAGGCAAGTAGATTCAAGGTAGTCTCAGGATGGTACATTGTATCATATCGTCCGAGTGTGTTTTGCAATTTGCGGATGGCAACAGACAACTGGTCTATATTTTTCATCTTTATGTAGAGTAGACACTTCATGTAGTGTAAGAAGACAGTGGCACTCACTACAGAACAGTCATACCAGTAGTGCTCGTCTTCGCTCCAATCATAATCTGGATAAACCCGTCTCCTTGCAGGTGTGCCCACAGATCTGAACATTTCATACTGTAGAGCCGCGGGTGTGATGTCCATCTCTGTCGGCAGAAACCTAACACAGCAACCTACACACCTCCTCAACACTTCTACTGTGGACATGTTCTCTGGAGATACTCCGTGACCACATTTTCCCACGTGACAAAAAGAGATGTCGCAAGAACAGAAGTTAGATGTAATTGGGTGGAGATCATTTTCTGCACTGGCCAGGATACTCTCCACTCGTTCATAGTCTTCCAGTTTGTAATATATGGCTGCCTGCTTCAACCTGCTTGACAGTAAGTCAGACTGATGCCCTTTGGATAAATGCTCCTGTATTTGTGTGTAGTTTGTCTCATCAAGGTCCGTAGTGGAGTTTGCTGTCTGTATGGCCTGTGATGCCAGCTGGCATGCGAGACTCGTATGTAGGAAGGGTATGATGTACTGTAGAGCTCTCCTGGTCTCATCTTCGGTGTGTTCCGTCACAGTATTGATGCTGTACAGCTCGCTGAGCAACCTCTCATGGGCCCGGATACACTTTGTGGTGTTGACGTTGTCCCTTATGGTAAACCGCTGAAGATAGGATAACGCCACACCATGAATGACCTTCATTGTATCATAATGCTTACACGTTTCATTATATTGATACTGAAACTGGATATTTTCCCCATCCTCTGACACAGTCTGGTTAATGTTTAGGTACAGAGGAGTGAATGCTGCGGTCAGTTGATTACCGATATAATCGCATGGTATTTGGAACAGGAATCTACAATTTTCTGATAACAAGCCTTGTAACAGAACGGAAATCTGCTTTTGTAACCTGAAATTTAATTTGCCTGCAAACATGTTTTGTTGCTTGACGAAGAAGTTAGGGCAGTTTCCCTGTCTCAGCCAGTGTAGGAGGGTACCTAAACAGTGGAGGAGACACCGCACTAGATTATCTGGGCACCAGAACCCGGGACGAGTGTTCTCTATGCAGTAGAATAGACACGTCTTCAGGTGGTATGAAGTAATTGAGTCGCCACCTATCTGTGCCTTGATTATATCTCTCGCATACTTGAGTAGTACGCAACACTTATGTTGTACATTGTTCAGACTGAACATGAGTTCCCGTTCCTGCAGGGAGAATGACGTCCTCCACTCCAGCTTGTGTTCGCGGCTGAGCGGGTGTCCTGCAGGGACGAAGAAACATCCCAGCGTCTCAGCCTTCTGGATCATGCCAACTGATGGCCAGTTGTTTTGTCGTTCCCGCTGTAGCCATTCCAAGGCAAACAGTGGCCAGCTCCTACATCTGAGTGCATAAACTCTATCTACGGGTATAGTCTTAGAACTAATTGGCTGGGTTATGGCTGGCCCATGTAGCTCCATGTGTCTTTTAAGGTCTAACTTATGCACATATCCAAAATTGTTGTACATTGTAGCATTTTCCATTGTTACATTTCCACCATTATCAATGGATGTCATTCTATCTGTCAGAACCTCAGATGTAGTATAAGTCATATCACTGTCCCTTAATATGTTCTGTGGTGAGGAATCACATACCCTCTGTAGCTTCACGTAGCCCGGGGCTGTATTCCTGTCCCAGATAGGTAGCAGACAATCACCAGCAGGGGCATCATGCAGGTCGGCCACAACTGGAATTCTCCAATTACACAGCAGCATATCTATATCAGATTGCAGGCCGAGTGTCGTTGTGCCTTCACAGCTACTTCCAAAGTGATAGTAATCTCTGTTTTCACCAGTTAGATTGGAACCCACTGTAAACAGTATTTCCTTTGTAATTGTCTGGTGTACCGTCATCTCCCGCACACGCTCAGACAGCCCCCTGCCATCCAGGATCTCCCACAAATGCAATGATAGTTTCCGGTGTCGATCCCCCATCACGGCACCTGCAAATACAAATATCACATTTTGATCGTCGACAGAGATGGTACTCTTTATGAGACTTTAACGAATCATCGACCGAGACAGGGAAGTCTCGGTTGACTATTCGTTAAAGGATATAGGCACTCTCTAGTATTCTTTGACGACTCGGTCGGCGATTCGTTGAAGTATAATGAGAACCCGTCTCGGTGGACGAGCAAAATCGCTAAATTGGTATTCGCCATGTGTTATTGAACAAAACAGACAGAGAGAATGTGAAATAGACCAACTAAAAATATGTGTGGTTCAGGTGTCTTCACTGCTACGACAAGCGAAAGTCGTATTTTTATTTTTTCACTGGATTTGTCAGTTTGTTTTATTCAATCACATTCTGAGTCAGATTATTTTTTCATGTGTTTTTCTCGCTCCGACTCGGTCGTGGGGAGTCTAAGTGCTGCTTTCCCCGGCGTCGGCGGCACCATCAACATTACCGTCCAGACACCTGTTTTCGTGCTACTCCCGTTTCCTCCAATTCTACATTTATAAGTGCGTGATGACATATTTGATCGCCACTTGTCTTCACATCGTTGACCGGCAATTATCTATTGACTCTCGGATCATTTTCTTTGAAAACCCCAGCATTGGACAAATGTTGTATATCTCCGCACATGCTTCATCAGTGTCTTAATCCCATTGATGTCTCACCACCCCGCCGGGTGTTTCGGGAGATAATCCATGACTTGGTGGTCTAATTAAAAAACGAATGTCGCTTTTCAAATAAATGTACACACCATAACTATGGATGACCTATACCCAGCGAGTGTGGTTTAATTCAGCACAAGAAAACTTAAAATATTTCCAGAAAGGGACTGGGACAAATTATATGCATGTAAATGCAATCTATTTTTAGCACAGTGACCTTGACCTTGGGCCGACAAACACCACGTCCAACAGGCGCCTTCCGCTGGTCGATATGAATGTACATACATACCAATTACCGTATGTGGTTGAATTCAGCAACAGAAAACTAAAAATATTGCATGAAAACGGACTAGTAAAATCATCTAAACGCAACCTATTTCACAGAGTGACCTTGATCTTGGGTTGAACCACCAGGCGTTTCGGCAGATTGATATGAATGTACATGCCTAATATTATCGAAATGCGTCAAGCGGTTCGAAAGTTATTAACAAAATAAAAGTTTCAAGCCTGTATCTATTACAGTTAAAATGTTTTAAGAGTTACAAGAAACATTGCATTTGTAAGTCGAAAGTGGGAGATAATCTATGACACAGGGGTCAAATTGAAAAATGAAGGTCACTTTGCACATGTACACATCGTAATGAAGTATTATGCCAAGTTTCAAGCATGTATATATTATGGTTAAAAAGATTTACACATTCAAAGGAAACACGCAAACTTTCTACGTCGAAAAGGGGAGATAATTCATGACTCTGGGTCGAATTACACACCATATTCAGGAAGCACTATGCCAAGTTTCAGGCCAGTTTTCTAGCATGGCAAAAAAAGTTTTAAGAGTGACAAGGAA
>JBEVXV010001013.1:0-4038 GCA_040505915.1 Sedimenticola sp.
ATGTTTTCGACTGCATACCGACCTGGACAGTGTGGATTTCATTGTCATTCCGCATATGCCGTGCCGATATGTCTGTTACATTGAGCTACATATGGTGTGTAGAACCGGACGGAAATGTTACTTACGTATTAAAGTTTTATGTCTCTAAATTGCATAAATCCATTTTAATTTTCAGACCAGTCCATTCTTCAACAAGGGTTGTTTTTTCATCACTTGTTTTTTTTGTGGCAAGGCCCCACATGGGGATACAATGCGGTCGTGGACGACTGTCGTTCTAGTTACTAAGTGTAACCATGATTAATCTGACGTATTACGCTGGTGCAGTGCCCGGTAAGTCTAAAAGCAAAAGAAAAAATGAAACCGAGTTGCAGGATGAAAAAAACAAATTGAGGAAATATGAGGATAAACGTCCTGAACGAAAGTTCCATGAAACGTGGAAGGTCGGGCATGACTGGCTATTGTATAACCATGAAACAAATGTATGACATGCAATGTCTGCTGTGACTATTATGTTACAGGAGAAATGCAAACAGGTAGTTGTGAAACTAAAAGTGTCAAGGTCTGAACACGTTTATTGATGGCTCGACAGACTGCAGAATGTCTGCAGTTGTCGAGCACGAAACGTCCAAGTCACACTTGAAGGCATCAGAATCACTGCAGGCAAAGCGCTCAACAGTAAATGAAGTTGCCAAAAGTGCATCTGGGCAAGCACTTCTCTCGTTGAAGTCTGCCTAGCGCCATCGCCTGACACACTTATTCAGAACGGTGCATGCGTTGGCAAAACAAGGCAGACCCCTGAGTGATTATACATGGATGTGCACCCTGCACCAATCTATGTCTATTGACATAGGAAAAACCTATTTGAGCGAGAAAGCTGCCCTTTGTTTCCTGTGTTCTATTGCAGATGCAGAGCAGAAGAATACCGTCCAGATGATAAATGGTACTCCTTTCCACTCCTTGATTATGGACGGATCCACCGACATCAGCGGGGACGAACAAGAATCCATTTACATACGATTTTCCGAGAATGGACAGATAACGGAACGATTCCTATCGATAGGGACACCGAATTCAACCAAATCTGAAGATCTGTACACTTTCGTAAATGAGGTGTACACATCACATGGAATTTACATAGGTTTGAATACAAAAGTTTGTTATATCTCCGTTCCCAACCAATAAACATGCTGAGCATGTACATGCTTCAAATAGGAAAGTGTTATTTGTCATTGAAAGAGTCAGAACATGCTCAGCATGTTTTATGATTGACATGCCCAGATCTCACCTGCTAAACTCAAGGATGGGTATATTATTCATTATCACAAGTCATTATTTTTGCATGATGTTTCTGTAAAAAATACAAATTTCAAATCAGTAACGCACTCTGACGATGCTCACTTGCTACATTAAATGTCATTACTTTCATTACTGATCATTATTTGTAACGTATACCATTTCGCTCAAGCCGTGCCAGGAGGCATTTATGTCATGAACAGTAACACTGTCGTGAAGTTGTAGTCCTTGGCATAAATGTACAGGTGCAACAAAACCAGACTTGCAATGCACATGCAATTTTCCTTGTAGTCGTCTAAGCGAGTATCATTGACTTTGTCAGAATGATTATGTCTCGTTATATTTCTCTGATGTTTCCGTACTTTAGGTGTATTGTACATTTATATTTTACTTTCAGGAAAAATGATTGGAATGGGTTCGGATGGGGCATGGTCAAAAGAGTGGATTGGTAACATTGTTGAGAAAGAACATTGGCGATGAATTTATTAATATTCACTGCCTATCCCATAGGCTTGAATTGGCTTTCCGCGATGTACTAAAGTCATGTAAACACTACGAAAAGTTAATGACACTACTGATTGGTCTCCACTATTTTTATTGTAAAAATCAGTATAAAAACAAGCATGGGCCTCCTTGAGACCATAAAAGCAATGGAAATTAAAGGCTTGCTCCCACCAAAAGTGACTGGGACAAGGTGGCTACCTCATCTCTACCGAGCAATCAACAGCCTGCTCCGCACTTATCTGGCGTATGAAGCGCACCTGTCCACATTAAGCCGTAAGGCAAAAGCCGAGGGCTTAGCCAAAATGGTGGTCAATTTTGGGCTGATCAGTTTTGTGCTGTGTCTCCAGGTTTATATTAATAATTTAAATTAAAACGGGTAAATATAACAAGACAAAGTCGAGAGATCCATGATAATCGCCGAACATGACTCCCAGAAAAAATACACCATTGACGGCGTTTATCTTATACATTCCTTTATAAAGCAGGAGAATATTCAATACATTAATTATAATAATATTTGATATACAATACTGTTATGTTTACAATCTGTATCAACTCATTGATTCCTCGTTGTGACCAGTCACCTGTTTTCTTTATTTTTTAAATAAAAGTGTTTGATTCACATAATCCTCAGCAATCACATTTGTGTCAGTGTCTCACCAAATTGTGTGACATTTTAACAGGTGTTGCTTGAACCGATGATGAAGCTTTCTCTAAAACTCCATCATGCTGATATCACTTTGGCTGACAGTCTTATCTGGGCAGAAACAACTGCAGATCTCATTGATGATATCAATATAAGGTAATTTATTTAATAGTATTGTCCAATTTAGAGAGCTGATCAAGATTGTATATAACACGTCATTACTGACTACTCCTAACTTTGTATTGCAAATACCTGATTTTCAGCTCAATTTTCGTATTACAGTACACAATTTATTGTTGACTAGTAATACATATATTGATTATAATTATTAGGGAAAATGAGACGCTACAGGCAGTGCTTCAGACAGGGAAGCTTCAGGGTATTCCATTGAAGGGCCAAGTACCATCAATGGAATACACCGGTGACATCATAAAAGGCATGTCAGATGCCATCAGAAAACGTTTCAAATTGACTGAAACAGATAAAAACATTATAAAATGCACCAAAATTCTCAGTCTGAAAAACTTGCCTATCTCAAATGAGGACACTTTCCGAGGTACAGTGTGATGTTAATTAATTAATAATGAAATGGTATAGTAACATAAGGCCGTAAGTTCTATGATTTAGCATGGCATTACGACATTATGTTGATGCTACTAGACCATCAAATTATTGTTTTTATTATTAATACAATTATTATTAATTTATTTTGTTCACTTCCCAAGCATCATGCTTGTGGTAGACCAGCTGCAAAGTCTTCCACCCACCAGTGTTTCGTGCGAGGCCAGCTTCTCTCATATGAAGCTAATCAAGACCAGTCGTAGGATGAACCTCCGTGGTTCTACCCTCAACAGCCTCCTGCATCTGAAGCTGGTCTCTCCTCCAATCACTGAATTCAACCCAGAGGAAGCAATAGACTCGTGGTTGGTAAGTCGATGATAGATACACGCGACTTCTCAATGGTAATATGTATGCGCACTATGCAGTGCAACAGGGGACATGTTTACATAGTTCAGCCTCAGGTTACACCTCTCTATTCATCAACATGCCGTTTAACTTTAGTGTCTAACCCATGACATTTGACCTATATCATATGTGCCTCTTTGGTTTTGAGACCTGTGCATGTAGGATATTATTGGTTAAATGGCATATACAATAGTTCAATGGTGATTGATCAATAAATCTTATTTATTCTTTTTTCTTCAGCTGAGTGCGAATAAGCCAATAGGGGCCCGCAGGCCAAACTACTTGCGTGGCTTATCATCATCAGTGGACCAGGACGAAGAATAAATGGATATTGGTGCTATAAATTCATTGTGTGACAATGACAATAATGATTTACTTGTGGATTGTGATGACGAAGATGAAAATGGGGCAAATATTGCTCTTTTTATTAATGAATGAGCAACCTACCATATTTTACGCCTATGTTATGGCCAAGTTGCCTTCTGGGTCCAGGCGGCTGCTAATATACGATTATTGACTTCCCTTCGGGTCAATAGTCCAAACTATTCTTCCAAGGGAATGACTATTGACCCAAAACAGAAGACTATTGACCGAGACGAAGTCGAGGTCAATAGTCTTCTGTTTTGGGT
>JBEVXV010001014.1:0-6277 GCA_040505915.1 Sedimenticola sp.
TTTTGCTACCAAGATTGTTAAGATTGGTGAAAAATTGTTGGAGAAATGCTATGAAAACCAAGATGAGTGTATTTTTTCCAATTCAGAGTTGTATACCTTGTTATTGTATAGTGTATAAACAATTTGGTGCCTTATTAATTATGTTTCCATGAATGAGTTATGATGTTTTTTATGATGTTTAATATAGTTTCGGTCCCTGCCACGCGATGTACACCTGTGAGAATACCAGGCTAGTGTATTTTAATATCAAGTTTCTCAATCTCGACTCGAAAACGCGATTGCTGCGCGTTTCCTAGCATTGCCCGATAAGCTTGATATCAAACGACACTACTATTGCCTGATATGCTCTATTTATAGAATGTACCATTCCTTGTAGATGCCATTTTACCAATAACATCATTGCCATCGACAACAACAGAGACACATACAGCAGCAGCACCTGACTCAACGTCTATATGGACGGACACGTCTCCAACAACGATTATGGCTTCATCGGCATCAGCTGGTTCATCGGTGGCTGCTACTGACGAACATGGGCAGACAGTAACATCCAGTCCCGGAGAAACTATGTCATCATCACCATCATCATCATCATCATCATTCACAGTTAATGTTAATAACAATAATATATATTCATCATCCGTTCCTACCTCATCTTCTAAGACAACTAACACATTAACAACATCACATACCTCATCGTCAACTATATTATCATTTCCACCAACTACTCCATCATCTGACAGCACGTTGTCTACGTTGGGATCATCGTTATTCTCATCACCGTTATCATCAATCGCTTCACCATCCAGCGCTACAATTTCCACGTCGACACCACCAGAAGTTGGTGCTGACGTGTTTACGCTACATCAGGGAATAGGCGTTACTACTGTTCACATCACCAAAGAAATCATTGTTAAAACACCAAGAGATACTCAAGGAAAATACCCTGCGAATATGGACAGTGTGGTGCAGATAACAACAGATGTAAATAAGGTATGTATATGGTTTAAATGTAATTAAATATTATATATAGTCTACTTACTATAACATTGCAGTTTCGACGATAGTATTATTGTAGCGTATATGCGTCTATGGAAAATGCAACTGAAAATCGCGATAGTTTACATAGTTTGATGCACAGGTAGAAGTATCGAAAATCACATACCCCACCCACCTAATTTTGCATTACACTACTGTAGTATATATATAGAAGGTCAATAACAGTAACGTTTCTCAGCTGAGATCCCATGTTGTTTCAGGCTGGCGCACAAGTTAGACATTTCGATTTTTTTGACAACGTCTCTCTCTAGCAATGGGCAAATGGACAGTCTCTCCAAAACAATTTACTTCGACCCGATATTCCAAGTCGTTTTCGAAATATCGGCGATTTATTATGACAAAATTACATGAAAATTATGTAACCAGAACAATGTCGCACGTTTATTTGTGACGTATAAAGAACAATTTTCGCAAAATAAGACGATTATAAGCTTGCCGCAATAAACTAACGATGCATGCTATCCTATAAAACAAACATCGCACATCCAGGGCCAAATGGAATATTTGTTTTCACTGTTCACTTTAGATCTATGTTCTCAACTAAATGTGTTACCCTCTGAAAATAAAGACGATTATTATTATTATTATATTTTAAAACCAATGTAAATGCGATCTCTTTCACTTTTATGCAAGTTGGCAAACTGGATTTCCCATTTCAGAACTTTCGGAGTCCCTTGGATACCATCGCTGAATAAATCAATGCTGTCAAGGCTAATGACTTCAGACTTTGAATTTGCGATTATCGCCCGTGTTTATTTGGACGACTGTGGCAGAGCTCCAACATATTTGTGTGATTGTTTCGGTTAGCGAATGTTTGGTAAACACATTGCTTGTACACAGAAAACTGCTGGGAATTGAGTTTTGAAGTTAGTATTTTCGAAAACCTCGTCCATTTGCCTATTGACAGAAACAAAAACTGTCGAAAAATTCATAGTATGTACTTTGTGAGCGGGTGCGAAGCGGAATCACCCTTACATCATCTTGATCACCTTCTATATACTACAGTAGTGTAATGCAAAATAAGGTGGGTGGGGTATGTGACTTTCGATACTTCTACATGTACCTGTGGTTTGATGGTTACGAAAGAATGAAAGTTTGCGTCTGAACTCGACAGCCATAAATCCGAATTACCACATCACCATATTTTGCCGAAAATAGAATTGAATATGTCTGATTACGTAACTGTATTCAATTGTTGACGAAACCTTAAGAGCAAATGCGGAATACCAGTCCGCATTTGCTCTGTAAGTTTCGCCAACATTCAAAATATCACATATTTTGTATCGATAAACGCACGTACAATAAAGCTGGCTTATGTGCAAGGATTGCAAATACACAATAGTTATGTTCGTTCGTAAAGTAACCTACTAAATGGCCGTACCCACAAACTTGGCACATCACTCCCCAATCAAAATCTAGATAATTATACATATGTAGTTGCATATTTGCTCTGCTCCGCAATATATCTAACCCAATGACCAACTCCCACCCCCTTCCCTTCAGTTGTAGCATTCACACTTTAAAATGATCTTCGGAAAAGTATAGTGATAATTTAGATACAAGCAAATCATGAGCACGTGCTATATTAGTCAGTTTGTATTGATATCCTTCAATCAATTAATTAACTGATTGATTGATTGATTGATTGATTGATTGATTATGGCTAACTCCTTGTCAATAAATAGGTCATTCGGCGGAGTGGAGTCAGCACCTCGCCCAATAATTGGGTAATGGCAAATTGGCAAATTTAGGTCAGTCAATTTACATTATACTGATCTGATGCTCTGTCACAACAGTCAATTCACCTAACCTATACATAACAAAGTCATTTACCCTCCTTATACGAGAAGCAGGGGTCACTGTGGCATTATGCTTGGCATCAGAGACGACTCTTCAGTGTATCCCACCCAGATGTCACATAGGTCTTCTACCAGTCAAACTTTGCATTATATATAAATTTAATGGAGTAAAGTTACACACATATTTAACTCCTGCACCGCTGCACTAAATAAGATTAAAAACCACACATTGAAATACTGAATACTAGTATTAAGTGTGGCCTATATCTTTAACTTGCAAATTACATGCATTTAGGCGTTTTTTTAATTTATGCTAATCTTCACCAAAAAACGTCTTTATTTTTTCGTTCTAATTTTGGTTTCTTTTGTGGTTTGTCGGAATAGTTTCGTTTCTGTGTTGTTCTGACCTTTTTATGAGCGAGTGCAAACGGTTTATAGATGTATATGAATACAGATGGAATGTGATGTGAAAGATGTAAGACGCCAGTATGGGCAGTTTGTAGCTTATATCTATATTAACGTATGAACCTCATTTGAGATGCGCCATGGCATAGCGTACCATACAACATTTATAATCTTCGCCGTAAATGATTTTTATTTATTAGTCATATTTTTATCAAATGATGTCAAATTTGGCGAAACTTTCGGAGCAAATTCGGAATTTTATTCCGCATTTGCTCTGGAGGTTTCGTCAAATTTGGATATCATTTACGGAAATTATGCTTAATTTCAAAATCAATTACGGCGAAATTCCGAAAAGTCCGAAGGTGTAAGAAGCGCCATGACATAAAGCAGCATATACAATTGTCGCCGGAATTTAGATTTAAATTCATATTACATGTAATAGAAATAATGTCTTAGAAGCAGTAGATAAATAGTTGAAAGAGTGTAATGAATGTGTAAAAGTAAAGTAAAGTTTTTGTTTATTATAGTGTCACCGCTAGTGAAAGGGTCAGCCAATTTGACTTATGAGACACCTTAACACTCGAACAGTACTTCCCAATTCCTATCTTTACGCCAGGCATCAGACAGGTAGGCAATTGGTACCATTAAATTTAACTAGCTGGCGGCTCACCAACCGGCCATATCAGCTCAAACCGGGCTCTCTTATTTCGTTGTGATATTTCAAACTGACTAATCGATAACAGTCAGGTAGTGTGTATACAATCCCATAATGTATATATATATTGACTACATAATCGGGAGGCGTTCACTTCCGGTATTTACCATGTCCAGGAGGCGATACAAGACTAAATATAATATAATAGAGTATTTTTATTCAGAAACACAATGTACATAATGATATCCTCCTACATAGACAAGAAATTCAAACCTACATACATACATATGATGATACATGTATATATACATAACATAGTAGGAAAAACATCTGACTATGAATACTAAGAACGTTATCTTAACAATAATAATGTCGCAATCAATGTGCAGATATGAGTAGTTTTCTCGCTATTGTTGGGATTGAGACCTTGAGAATATTTATGTGTTATTGTGTAAGCTAAATTACTTAACCATTTGCATGCGGATCACCCCTATAGGAGTACAATGTATGTACGTTTAAAATTACATGTATATATATATACGAAAGTTCAAATAAGTTCAAATGAGACGGTTCAAATAATTGTTACGACGTAATAATTATACTTTAATAGTTACATCCCCCTTCTGAATGTTATCTTTCGGGTTCCTATCCCCATTCTGAATGTTATCTTTCGGGTTCCTATCCCCCTTCTGAATGCTATCTCTCGGGTTCCTATCCCCCTTCTGAATGCTATATTTCGGGTTCCTATCCCCATTCTGAAAGTTATCTTTCGGGTTCCTATCCCCATTCTGAATGTGTCTTCAAATTTGGACATTATTTATGTTAAATTTTCAAAATCAATTACGGCGAAATTCTATTTTCGGGAAAATATGGTGGCGCGATAAGCCGGATTTATGGCTAGAGGGTCCATATGCAAGCTAAGTATATTAGCTCGTATAGGATATATACCTGTAAAATAGATGTACTGTACATGGTGGTGACCACATACCGTCTCACATTAGTCTTGCTTGGCAACGTTTGGGCCACTGAGATGTTATTGATATATGGTGGCCATTTTCACGGTTACCAATAATAATAAAAATGAATACAAATTTAAGACATTTCACGAACGTTTCAAAGTCGACTTAAAGCGAGCAGTAATTAGTTCAGAAACGGCTCAGTTCTTTAAAATTGAAAGTTATTTATCGTCATAATTTTTCAATATTTTTCTTAGACAAATATGTGTATTTGTTTCGGCAGCACATTGGAATCGTTTCCTGCGGAGACTATTCCAATGTGCTGCCAATATTTAATCATATAGAAATAGTGACAATATTGAAAACAATACAGACGGATTATTTATCTGCAAGGTTGAATGAATACATCATTTAAAAATCATGAGGAATTATTGTATGTCACAGTAAATAGTTGAACTCTACTGTTGACGAATATAATACACTTATTTCATCTTTCAAAAGAACATGATATCTCCCCGCAAGTCGACTTTGTGTATAAGTCGACTTTGGAACCATGGCGAAATAGGCACACTAGGTATTCTCTATATACATGTATTGCTTAACATGTTTATGACAACAAGTTTATAAATTGCCTTACCTGTTACAGTGAAGCCTCTGAAATCACAAAATCTCACAAAATTTCCCCCGACATTTGCTATATTTTCAAATTTCATTGATAGTTTTCAAACATCTCCGGCAATTCTCTGAATTCTGCCTGACCCGTGGGCGCCCTGAAATACACTAGAGTTGCATTAATCTTGCCAGTGATCAGTTATTAAGAACTATCTTGAGACTGGTAATGTGAACTCTCAACCAAGCAGCTTGATTGGCCGAGCCTGAGCAGAGCTCAGGCGCAATCAACCAAGCTCCTTGAGTTCAAGTATAGACATTGAGTTAATGCCCAAAGGTTTATAACCGCTGGCAAGATTAATGCAAGCGGTAGCATACACAATGAGTTAATGCCCAACGGTTTATAACCGCTGGCAAGATTAATACAAGCGGTAGTATACACATTGAGTTCATGCCCAACGGTTTATAACCGCTGGAAAGATTAATACAAGCGGTAGTAACCGTATTATACACATTGAGTTAATGCCCAAAGGTTTATAACCGCTGGCGAGATTAATGCAAGCAGTAAAAAACACATTGAGTTACATGTAATGCCCAAAGATTTATAACCGATGGCAAGGTTAATACAAGCGGTAGTATACACATTGAGGTAATGCCCAAAGGTTTATAACCGATGGCAAGATTAATGCAAGCGGTAGTATACACATTGAGGTAATGCCCAAAGGTTTATAACCGCTGGCGAGATTAATGCAAGCGGTAAAAAACACATTGAGTTACATGTAATGCCCAAAGGT
>JBEVXV010001015.1:0-6220 GCA_040505915.1 Sedimenticola sp.
GTGCTGAAGTTTGGTGGACCTATGATTAAGAAATCCAAAGATATAGACGAAGCAAACAAGGTTTAGCTGTAAATTGTGACGGAAAGACGGAAGGACGGACAGACAGGTGCAAAACATAATGCCCCCTGACTTATCGGCATGGGGGCATAAAAAGGAAACTTATGTGGATTCTATGTTATTTGCATTTCCAAATAGCGTTCTATTATAACATGGTTATCCATGTTATACTTTTTCTTGTTTATCATACATTGACCCTTTCAACACACACATATAACTAATACATGTGTACACGTGTATCAATAACTTACTGCACGTGTGTGTGTGTGTAAAAACTACAACCAAGTTTCCTAACAATTTGCGATAGTAATCATCTAATAAGTACATACATCCATAATACAATTCAATATGTATTTACTCGCAGTGGTATTGTAAAATGTCTTATTAATATGTAATGTATAGTTATTACAGTAAGTCTATGATAATGAGTACATAATACAAAATGTATACCTATATTTATACCAATCGGGTGCGATGCCACTTTATTTCAAGTGTTTTAATTTTTAGTCAGTTGTCATATATACAATATATAGCAATATCATAGTATCTGTCTATACTATCAATAGATGCTAACGCTTACTACTAAATGCTAATACTTACACATACTTAAATACTTACTTATAGCTCTGTTCGCTCTGTGGTTCATCCACGTCTTGAGCATCATTCCGTTGGTATGGACAATCCACGTCACAAATGATCCACAAGTCTACGAGTTCCTGCATGGACGTGACGGCCTCTGTAGTACTGAAGCAAGTCGGGAAGCAATCGAGTTAAGAAGTCTTCGACATCAATAGTTTTAAAAACATGTGGCAAACTTTAAAACTTTGTGTGGTTGACACTTTAAAATAGTGAACTGATATGTGTAAATATGTTAATGCATATATGAAATATATAGTTCGATGATGCGGATGAAATATATAGGACAATGTAAAGTGATTTGTCCGACTGGCAAAATCACTACAGTTACATCGCTATATGCTATGACGTACACCAAACGAACAATCAAGCAGCGCACTGGCCACACTAGATTTGTCAGTAAGCTAGAGCTTACATAATACTCCCGACTGGGCCCTTACCAGCATTGAACCCAGAAATCTACTTAGCATTGTCCTTTCATGGGAAAAACCCCATTTTCAATCAGGTGTCTTGCCCTCATTTATATCAATGCGTATTTGAAGTTTCATAAAGATCCGACACAGATATTTTAATGTACCTGTATCTCACCTCATTTATATCAATGAAAAAGTGACGTATCATGAATATCGGATACCCATATCTCAATTTACTATGCGGAAACGAACGGGCGGACAGGCTGAATCCAGTGAAATAGAGTAATAAACCCAAAGAAAACCACACAAACATTCGTTGCGGGGATGGCGGTATAACATTCTTAAGTGTACAAGTGTTGAGTTTTGTTTACATGTTGATGGCATCACGTTTACACCACCGAAAAAAACAACAATAATTCGCTAAGAAAACTGATATATTTGTTTCATCATAGTTACACGATATTACACATTTAGACTAAACTATACCAATGCATAACTGTAACACTCTGTATCTCTTTATATAGTGAGCATCGACGATATGCCATAAGTCCATTACATATCAACTGGTTTTAAAATAGCTTGCTCCAAGCGAGCATAAGCTAATTGGAAATGGGCGGTCAATATATACATGTACACGTGTGCATTTCATTTATTGAAAGAAACAGAAATTGCATCCATGAAACACCAGCAATTATAGTGTGACGTTTGCATTAGTGTGATGGGACTGAGGGTTTTCGCAGGAATACGTGTGTACATATACATGAGTGTGAACGGAAATGAAAAGAACACGTTTGTTAGTATGTGAGCCTGGATTTGGGGAATATGGGCGGAATGTTGATCGCGAGTTACAGCTTGACGGGAAACTTGCAACTATTATATCGAAGAACGCAAAAACATATACCGTAATTTCGAACGGGGTTTTATAATACGGACATCAAATGCTCACTTTATAAATTTGACTAGTTTAGCAGCGTTTATACATGGACATGCTGATTGCAAACACTCTATGCATATGATCCCATAACAATGTTACACATATTTGTGTTTCTTACATACCAGGTGCTGAACCCAGGTAACTCTCTGGACGCGGCATATGGCTGGGGGCAGTCTGGGCAGGAGCAGGTAGAGATGGTTATTGATGTCCACTCCTGCTGGAAATGGCCCGCAAAGAAATCGGCCTCATCGCCAAAAATGTTGGTTTGGGTATTGGCGTCTTTTTGTATGTGATTCAACCAAACCATTTTGGCGGACGCGAAATTCTCCTCCGACATCAGAGTGAATACTGTTAACAGGGTTTTGTATGTCGACCCTTCTTTTTTCCGCAGGAGCTCCTGGAATGGTTCGCTCTCGCGGAATTTAAGGTGCATAATTGTCAGTGCATTATCGACGGTGCACGTATTCACCAGCTGTTGTCCGACGACCTTTCCGCCCCACTTAGCGACTGTTGGCAACTCATCATTTTTGGTGTGTTGTTTTAGCCTTGGTTTTGATTTAGGTGTGGATTTAGTCTTTCTTTTTTTGGACCAAACTTCCTCAGCTGTTGCCAGGTCTGCCTCCGTTTCTATTTTCCTTTTTTTCTTTCCTTTCGCTTCCCTTCCTCTCGGAAACGTGTGCTCAAGCATTCTGGCATGTACTGTCTTACGATTGCGAATGACGAAACGGGCAGGCCTTTCACGTTTGTTCAGTTTTACGTCAACCTTTAGGTACTTAAACCAGCTTTCGACATATGCATTGGTGTCTGTGGATTTTGTTTGGTTGTCAGCAGAAGGAATTTTATGTAGCATGATGCCTGACCACATCGGTATCAAATGGATGAATTTTCCGTTCAGACAACCAATGACCTCTGGAGAGTATAACGTATTTTCTTCAAAGGTCTCTTTCCCATTTTCAACTTCATTCATCACCTCAGCCGCCCGTTTCTCAAACAGAGGAGTAAACGGGGACGTATCTCTGATGGTTGCGTCTGTTTTTATCTCAGTATCCTGATCCTTGAGGCAATCGTCTCGGTCTGGGCCTTCCTGATCATCTATGTCTGTGTCGATATTTTCAAATTGCTTTTCTATGTTCTGCACGGCTTGTCTTACACGCGGTGACAGTTCTTTGCTGATGAAGGCAACACATACGTCTGTATATACACGTAGTGCTTCTTGCAAGCTCGTGACATTCTGTAGAGCAGCGAATGCCATATACACAAACTTCCTGATTGGCTTTTTGATGTTTTGTAAATGTCTCATGTAGTCGCGAATCATGTGTCTTCCGCATAGGTGCAGCACGGTGAAATCTTGAGGCAATTCTCCACACTTGATGATGTCCATACATTTTACCAAATACTCTTTGATAGTCACGTGATTGAAGGTTGCCAAAGAAGCCTGCATCAACGCATAACTGTAGTCAGTTTCAACTTGCTTTACCTTTATTTGCTTCCCTGTCAATCCAACAGCGCGCTTTACTGTTGATAAAAAGAACTGTATTTTCGGAATGTTATGACTAGTTGATATCATATCAGCCAATGAGAGCGGTGGTAGTGTTGGATTTGGCTTTACTACAATTGAATATAAATAGGGTCGTTTCTGGTTTTGAATATTGTTTATAATCGACCCTGTTGCATCCAAGTATATCTTTAGGTCGTTTTCGGACGACAACTTTCGTAGCATGCTAATTTGTTGCGGAGAGTATAGAATGACACAAAACGGATCAAGTCCAATTTCATGAATATATGGCGCGCCCTCAAGTTCAAACGTGTCCTTCAAAAGCTGAAGCTCTGCTAGAATATTGTTATGTAGTGTTTCTTTTTTCACGTTTTCAGAAATTATTTTACGCAAAACTGCCTGATTGGGAACGCCAGTAAAATTCCCTTGTGTCAGTTGATCTTCATCTGCGTTTAGAATATTCTCATTAAACACGTTTGACGTCCCGGATGTTTTTATCTGTTCCGCAACGGTCTCCCTACGTTGACCTTTGACATTTCGACGGTTTACTTCATTCGAATCGTGTCTAATTGTACCATTGACAACACAATTTACGTTCACGCCGACATCATCAGTCGGTTCTTGGTCGACCTTGAACACAAATTTAATGTTGCAGTTTTCACCTTTACAAACTGCGGATGCTACTAGAAACGGGCCAGATAATTTCCTACTGCCACCTGCCTTAACACGATGGGATTTGAAGGCCAATACGCACCCACTATACACAGCATTGGTCTTCTCAGCAAATACATCTGTCCAGCTATTTTGGAGTCTTCTCACTGATCGGCCTCTACCATGGTAATTCTTTGACACTGGCTTAATAGTGGTCCAAGTATCTTTGTCAATTTCAAAGTTAAATGGTGTAGCTTCACGTGTTATCGAGGTACGTTTGCGTTTGTCTTTGCTCGTTTCTTTATCTTCATTATCTGATGAACTCGTGCTCATATCAACTGTTTTATTAGTTCTTGTCAGTATGTCCGCATCTTCGGCTGATTCATGAGCTGTTGCTGCACTACGTGTCATATTTGATATTTCGCTTTGCTTCTCAACATCAACAATTTCTTTCGCATGTGTCTTCTGTGCACTTTCCATCACATTTGTGCTTACGTTCATTGTACATGTATTAGTCTCATTTGACAAGGTAGAATCACTGCCTGCAAAACGTGTATCTTTATTACTAAACTGGTAGTTTGTGTCAAGTTTTGTTTCGGTTACTTTGGCAACATATTGCTTCGATACATTTTGTTCATCGATCTCAATTTCCTTTGGATTACCGTCCAGTGTGTCTGGATTAACTGTGACATTCGATGGTATTTCATTTATAATACTTTCCTTGCGATTACCGATTTCATGTAACGGTTTGTGTTCCTGGTTTTCCTTCAATGAATGGATGTCTGACGTATCGGGTGCACTGTAAACTTGCACTATCTGAATGTTGTCTGATATTGTCTCAGTCTCAGAATATACACAGTCCCTGACATGTGTAGCTTGTGGAAGTTCTACTGCGGTTTTATTCGCTGACGTTGTACATGTAAGTGTCTCAATGGTGATATAATTTGACAATGTAGAGTCGCTGCTCATAACACTATCATCTGTCGTGGGTATAACACTAAATGCGTGGTGTATTTCCTGGTTTGCCTCAGCTATATGACCGTTGTCTTGATTGGACGATCCTGGTTTGACGATCTCACTTTTTATTGGATTATCGTCCATTGCGTTAGAATTAAGATTCATCTTGGAAGGTATGCCACTATTGTTACAGTTAATTTCATCCCTGATTTCATTCAACGGTGTCTTTTGCTTGCGTTCTAACGAATATTGGACATGTGTTGCATCATGTGCATTACTGGAGTCCAGTTTCTGAGGCGGCTCCGGCATTTTCGTGTCTGTCTCCGATTCGACACTTTGTTTGGCAAGTGTATGTTGTACATATTCCAATGTATTTATCGGTGCACATACATTAGTGTCGACGCTGATATCATGTGGTTGCGTAGTACTATGTTCCGTGGCACGGTCTCCGCATATTTCCACTTGCTTTTCAGCATGTATCTTGCCTGCTATCTCTGGTTTGCCCTCTCTTCTTTCTTCGACGAGTTTACGCAGGCTTTCTAATTCTGTATTTTCTTTTCTTGATTGGCCACGTATGTCTCTCCTTTTGGGTCTTTTGGCCATGGCGATAGCGGTACTGTAACCATAAATACACGTGAATGTGAAAGAGTATGTGATCCGCATCGATTGGTAATTATATACGTCAGTGAGCGTGGCTTGCGGAATAGGGATCATACGATATGTGGTGCTTGGTATGGTATATGACACCGACTGAGAAAATGGTTTTTAAAACATGTGGTTATTGGTATGATATATGGCACAAACTGAGAAAAGGGACCTTACTATAATATTATGTGGTAATTGGTATGATATATGACAACGACTGAGAAAATGGAACTTACGATATGTGGTGGTTGGTATGATATATTGGACCGACTGAGAAAAGGGACCTTACGACATGTGGTGGTTGGTGTGATATATGGCACCAACTGAGAAAAAGAACCCTACGATATGTGTTGGTTGATACCGACTGAGAAAAGGGACCTTACGACATGTGGTGGTTGGTGTGATATATGGCACCAACTGAGAAAAGGAACC
>JBEVXV010001015.1:6320-8024 GCA_040505915.1 Sedimenticola sp.
CGATATGTGTTGGTTGATACCGACTGAGAAAAGGGACCTTACGACATGTGGTGGTTGGTGTGATATATGGCACCAACTGAGAAAAGGAACCCTACGATATGTGTTGGTTGATACCGACTGAGAAAAAGGACCTTACGACATGTGGTGGATGGCATGATATATGGCACCAAATTAGACCATAGTTGTCAGAAGACAACGAATCTCGCATGATGGCAGCCTTCAAACGTGGCAGAGTGGTGGGTGGTGTGTCATGGATTTGTTACATCTGATAGAAGGTCACCTGAGGAATGTATATATGAAATAGCAAGGTATTCCATGCAAAGAAACAGAAGTTATAAGACATTTACCCCAACGCTAAGTTCACGAAATGCTTATGAACGCACTACGTTTGTGACCTTGGCCTTGGGGCAAGTGGTGGGTGGTGGGTCGTAGATTTGCTACAGTTATAAGACATTTACCCAAACCATACGTTTATGAAGCGCTCATGAACACACTAAGTTTGTGACCTTGACCATGGGTAGGTGGTGGTTCGTGGATTTGATACAGAATGATAGAAGGTCATCTGAGGAATGCACATATGAAATATCCAGGTGTTCCATACAAGGAAACAGAAGTTATAAGACATTTACCCCAACGGTATGTTTATGAAACGCTCATGAACGCACTAAGTTTGTAACCTTCACCTTGGGGCAATGGGGGGGGGTGGTGGGTCGTGGCTTTGTTACAGCAAGATAGAAGATCATCTTAGGAATGCACGTATGAAATATCAAGGAGTTCCATGCAAAGAAACAGAAGTTATAAGACATTTACCACCAACGATAAGACTATGAGACGCAGCAGTCATGAACACACTAAGTATTTCCTCATTTCCAGTGACGAGATACCTCTAAAATCAATATGGTGGCCAACAGCTATAGTGAAAAACGGTTACTTTGGACTGAATGTAATAGTAGGTATAGAATTGTCTGTTTCATGTCTTAAATGATTAAATGAAGTAGAACACACATGGTGTATTGAACACAGTACTTTATTGTCACATATTTCACAAGTAAACGGCTGGTCTCCAGTATGTATACGCATGTGTGTGGAGAGATTAGAACTGTGTGAAAATGACCTGTCACATATTCACAAGTAAACGGCTGTTCTCCAGTATGATAACGCATGTGTTTGTAGAGACTAAAACTCTGTGAAAATGTGTTTAACATTGCATTATTACAAGATGTAATGACATTTCTGATGTTCAACGAGGTGGCGTACAACAACCTCGCAACAATTAATGCTTGTTTACACATATTTCATTTCCTTTGTGACGAAAGTGAACACAGTTTGAGTCATTGGATCTGCACTTACACCTCATGTCACATTTAGCAGTGCATTGGTATAGCACGAGAATGTTAGGTGGGAGGTGATAGAGAAATCTTTTGGGGACGAGAACACCACTCTCGTTGGTCCAACCGAAATCGTTGGGGTCCAGACTGTCATGGTTTGCTTCTCGGAGTGTGATGGCATGTCTTATCACAAAGAAACATATCCGTATATTATCACAAATGGTTAGGAAGTTGGAGGTAACTCATTTAGAGATTTACCTTGCAGATAGCAATCATATCGCAGTGTATCGAATGTGTCAACGGTTGTGCTTGAGCGAGCACCTGCCCAAAGTCGAACGAGGTATTGTTCAACAACACGGATGTCAGCCTCAGCCAG
>JBEVXV010001016.1:0-1826 GCA_040505915.1 Sedimenticola sp.
TCAAATTCCTCCCCCATTTCTTCCATCATAGTTGCTTCGAACATTTGCGGAGTTATCCCTACAATCATTGCCGTGCCGATAGCATATACGATCAAAGACGGGATTATGAATCCAATTCCCAACCAAAATCCCGCCTTTATTAAACGCCAAATCGCCCAGTCATTCATTGTTATCTCCGTTTTTATGCATAACGCCCAGCACAGCCGAGAGGAGCCGCGCAGCGGCGACGGGTCGGCTGGTGCTGCTTGTTAGCACTTTACTCAGGATCACTGACTACCCTCATGAGCTCTCTACCCGCAGTATTAAGAATCCAAACTCTCTCAAGCTCTGTAATTAACCCTAGTTTTTCTAGATGGACATGATTGAATGTCCTACGCTCGTTAAACAAACCTAATGTTGTACTTGATGCTAAAGCTTTGAGAACCTTGATGGTGAGAGGTGTAGATTCGTCTTGTTGTGCGATTTTTAGTAGCAAAATTGCATCGCTGGAAGTTAATCTAGATAGCAGCTTCGCTATTTCTGGATGAACTCCGCCATCGATGAACTCGTTGGCCAATAAATTTGCCCACAAATCACGTATCGTTCTATCCGTTTGATTATCCGCGTTATCGAGAGCTACATAAACAACGCTGGGCTTAATGACAACATCTTCTCTCTGACCTGACGATGATTCCTCTACTTTTCTATATGCTTCCTCAATACACTTCGCCGCAATAATCTTCTGCTCGTCTTGTAGCTTCGCAAATCGAAGCTCTATTAGACGGCCGATTCCTTCTGTGGTGGCAGTAAGAGGATAAATCAGCTTTTCGAACGTCGCGCATGCTGTTTTCGCAAGCTGAGACCAAGCCTCCTTCGGGACTGATTTAACGATGTTAGTATGATCTTCCATTTCAAGTTACTTCCAAATGAGAGCCTTGCTGTCGACTGTGCTAACGCTTAAGCTCAGCCGATCCATAAACTTGTGTGCGTTGTGGCAAAATGAGCGGAGCGAATGCCACAAAAGCGCGCGAGTTTATGGGTCGGCTGTAGCTTTTTGTTATACACTTTTTGCCACCAGCATTTTTGTGGCACCTTTTTGAAATTCATACTTCACAGAAACCAGAGAAACATTAACTCCGTTTCTTTCCAACTCCGACATTACTGGTTCAAGATGTGGAGACTCTTCATTGGTATTAATGGATAGAAGCGGATAAATACGAACTTCTCTAGCAACACGGCAGAGTTCATTCATGGACTGTACGTGTTGTTCTTGGCTTACAAGCTCACTATATAAAAATAAATAATGAGAACAAAGAGCCAGATCAAACTCAGCACTTTCAAAAGGCAAGTTTGGTAAGGATGCGTCTATATATCTACCCGATTCTTGATGTTTTTCATAATCACTCAGGAAAGTGTTCATTGCATCCATTCTTACTCTTCCAAGCTCTTCAACATTATTTATGTTTTTCCAAACATAATCGTTCTTGTTTTTTGAAACTTGCTCCATAATTTGAGGGTAAACCTCTTCAATTCTTGTCCGGATTTGATCAGGGCTAAACCGATAGATTGGATCTATTGATGTGACGTTGCCATCCTCGGTATTTATCTCAGCATTGAAACATGCTGGCCCATCTCCACAGCCAAGTATCTTTTTTCTGAGGTCATCACTTGAAAGTGAGAACATTTCTTTGTACTCGCTTAATGATCTTCCCCAAGGTACTACTTCTGATAACTCCACGATGATTCCTATTGTGTATAACGACCGCCATCACCCGAGCGTAAGGAGCGGTAGCGACTGGAGCGTCGGGTGCATGGCATTGTTATACCTATCGACCACTGCTATAGCT
>JBEVXV010001017.1:0-34741 GCA_040505915.1 Sedimenticola sp.
AAACCTTCGCGGGTTACCGCATCCATATAGTTGCCCTCCAGCTGATCGCGGGGGGCAAAGCCGACGGAGTGGACGATACTGTCAAGGCCGCCCCACTGTTTGCCCAGCTCGCTGAAAACGTCATCGATCTGCTGGTCAGAGCCGACATCCAGGGGCAGAATGATGTCAGAACCCACTTCAGCGGCCATCTTTTCAACTCGACCCTTCAATTTTTCTGTCTGGTAGGTGAAGGCGAGCTGAGCGCCCTGTTGATGCATCGCCTGAGCGGTGCCCCAGGCGATGGAACGATTGCTGGCAACGCCAACGATGAGGATGCGTTTGTCTTGTAGAAAACCCATGAAAAATCCTTGATACTCTGTTTCAGACTGGTGTGATAGGGTAACTCCTGCTGCTACGAGTTTCGCCCTGAGCAATATCCCTAAGGTACCGGAAAAAGGTGAATTGTAAAAGAACCACAACCGTTTGTTGTGGTCTCACTGCTGGCTTGCGCTGTTTTTCAGGCGCACTATCGCAAAGCGCGATGGATATTTGCACCGTGGTGGTTGATTCATCGCGGTCCGAGAGGCCTCTGGTAAAATATGGCCTCGTAACAGGGGGCCACTGAATAGTTAACAATAAACGTAATAATGCCTTTTTCCCCGGTCAAAAAAATAGCGCTGCTACTCCTCTCTCTACTGCTTAGCAGTCAGAGCTGGGCGGCTGTCCATAAAGCTCACGCCATTGCCCTCTACGATGAGCCGAAGTATGCCGCTGACTTTAAACACTTTGACTACGTTAATCCGAATGCCCCCAAGGGCGGCACCATGCGCACCGCTACCAAGGGCACTTTCGATAGCTTTCACCCCTATATTCCCAAGGGTAACGCGGTCGGTACTGGCTCAGTTGAGACGCTGCTGCTCTCCAGCGAAGATGAACCGTTCACGGCTTATGGTCTGATTGCCGAGACCATGGAGTGGCCCGATGATCGCTCCTGGATTATATTTGATCTGCGCTCCCAGGCACGTTGGCATGACGGTAAGCCGATCACCGCCGATGATGTGATCTGGTCATTCGAAATGCTCACCACTAAGGGTGACCCCCAGTACCGTTTTTACTACTCCAGTGTAGAGAGAGTGGAGAAACTGGGTGAACGGCGAGTGAAGTTTAGTTTCAAGGAGAGTAACAATCGTGAGTTGCCGCTGATTGTCGGTCAGATTCCTATCCTGCCGAAGCACTATTGGCAGGGGCGTGATTTTGAAAAGACCACACTTGATCCACCCCTGGGTAGTGGCCCCTATCGTGTTGCTGATTTTGAAGCGGGTCGCTTTGTGGTACAGGAGCGGGTTGCCGACTACTGGGGTAGGGAGCTTCCGGTCAGGCTAGGGGTTAACAACTTCGACCGTATCCGTACCGACTTCTACCGCGATGACACGGCTATAAGATTGGCACTCAAATCAGGCAATATCGATTTTCGTGCTGAGAACCAAGCCAAGGCGTGGGCGGTAGATTATCAGGTGCCTGCGGTGGAGAAGGGGTGGCTAAAGCAGGAGCGGGTGAAGCACCGCATGCCAGCCGGTATGCAGGGTTTTGTCTATAATACCCGGCGACCAAAATTCAGTGACCCTAGGGTGCGTGAGGCGCTGACTTATGCCTTTGATTTCGACTGGACCAACCGTAACCTCTTCTTTAACCAGTACACTCGCTGCCATAGTTACTTCTCAAACTCTGATATGGTGGCGAAGGGTCTGCCCGAAGGAGCGGAGCTGGAGGTGCTGGAGCCGTTTCGCAACCAATTGCCCGACCGGATCTTTACCTCGCCCTACGTAGTGCCGGAAACCGACGGCAGCGGCTGGGCACGCGAAAACCTGTTGAAGGCGGACCGCTTGCTGAAAAAGGCGGGTTGGGTGGTGCGCAATATGAAGCGGGTCCATCAGGAGAGTGGTGAGCCATTCCGCTTTGAGATTCTACTGGCCAGTCAGGCATTTGAGCGCGTTGTCCTGCCGATGGTGCGAAATATGGAGCGACTGGGAATAGATGTTGGCGTCCGTCTGGTCGATACGACTCAGTATATAAACCGTATCCGCAGCTTCGATTACGACATGTTGGTTAATGTCTGGGGGCAGTCGGAAAATCCTGGCAATGAGCAGCGTAACTACTGGACCAGCAAGGCGGCTGATCAGTCGGGTAGTCGCAACCTATCAGGCATCAAAGACCCGGTGGTCGATCAACTGGTGGAACGTATAATCGCCTCCTCCAGCCGTGCTGCACTGGTTGCCAACACTAAAGCGTTGGATCGGGTGCTGCTGGCCGGTTTCTACGTCATACCCAACTGGTATATGCCGGCGGATCGCATTCTCTACTGGGACAAATTCAGTCGCCCTGAGGTGACTATCAAGTCGGGAGTCATGACGGGTCGCTGGTGGTTCGATGAGAAGAAGGCAGAGCGGCTGGCGACAACGATATCTGAAGGTGGCTCTCTTTTGGCAGTGGAAGAGGGCGTTGAGCCCGTGCCAATGACGAATTGGCGCAGTCTGCTGTTACTGCTGCTGCTGGTTACCGGTATCTGGTCGATGGCGCGTTACCTGCGGGGGAGAAGCTGATATGGGTGCTTATATTCTTCGCCGTCTGCTGCTGATCATCCCGACCCTGCTGGCTATTATGGTGATTAACTTTATCGTCATCCAGGTCGCCCCTGGCGGACCGGTAGAGCAGGCTATTGCCGAATTGACCGGTGAGGGTAGCGCCATCACCGATCGCATCACCCGCAGTGGCGGCGATACCCTGGCCGGTGGTGGGAAGCGTACAGTCGATGTCGCTGCTGGCGGTGGTAGCAAATACCGAGGTGCCCAGGGGCTGGATCCTGAATTTATCAAGGAACTTGAGGTGCGTTTTGGCTTTGATAAGCCGGTCCATGTCCGATTTATCGACATGATGAAGAACTATATTGTCCTCGACTTCGGTGACAGCTTCTTTCGTGACCGCAAGGTGGTGGATCTGGTGCTGGATAAGATGCCGGTTTCCATCTCCCTCGGCCTCTGGACCACCTTTCTGGTCTATCTCATTAGCATTCCCCTGGGTATCTCCAAGGCGGTACGTGATGGCAGTCATTTCGATGTCTGGAGCAGTGTACTGATTGTGCTCTGCACCGCTATTCCCAGCTTCCTCTTTGCCATCTTTCTTCTGGTGGTGTTTGCCGGTGGCAGCTATCTCGACTGGTTTCCGCTAGCCGGGCTCACCTCGGAGAACTGGGACGCCATGAGCTGGCCCCAGCGCATCGTTGACTACTTCTGGCATCTGGCACTACCGATAACGGCCATGACGATCGGCGGCTTCGCTACCCTCACCATGCTCACCAAAAACTCCTTTCTCGATCAGATCAACCAGCAGTATGTGTTGACCGCAAGGGCCAAGGGGCTGGATGAGCGACAGGTGATGTACGGCCATGTCTTTCGTAACGCTATGCTTATCGTTATCGCCGGTTTTCCTGCTGCATTTATCAGCATCCTCTTCACCGGCTCCCTGCTGATTGAGATCATCTTCTCTCTTGATGGGCTTGGGCTGCTTGGTTTTGAGGCGGCGTTCAATCGTGATTACCCGGTGATGTTCGGTACGCTCTTCTTCTTCTCTCTGTTGGGGCTGGTGATGAACCTGGTGGGTGATATTACTTACACGGTCATTGATCCCCGTATCGACTTCGAGAGTAGGCAGGGGTGAGCCGATGAGTGAGTCGATGAGCACCAAGAAGGTACGTAAGATCAATCCCATGACCCAGCGGCGGCTGGCTGTTTTTCGTGCTAACCGTCGTGGCTGGTGGTCGTTGTGGATCTTCCTCGTCCTCTTTCTCTTTACCCTTTTTGCCGAGTTTGTCGCTAACGACAGACCCTTCCTGGTGAGCTACCAGGAGAGTCTCTACTGCCCCATTCTCAACGCCTACCCCGAGACCACTTTTGGTGGTGAGTTCGAGACCGAGACCGATTATCGTGACCCCTATGTAGTGAAGAAGATCAACAGTGATGGCTGGATGCTCTGGCCGCTGATCCGTTACGATCATCAGTCGGTCGCCTGGGATCTGCCGGTTCCGGCCCCTTCACCACCGGATGAGACCCACTGGTTCGGTACCGATGATCAGGCGCGGGATCTTTCTGCCCGGCTGATCTACGGCTTTCGTATCTCTATTCTGTTCGGCTTTACCCTGACCATCATCTCCGCCCTGTTGGGGGTGGCGGCGGGGGCGGTGCAGGGCTACTTTGGCGGCATGGTCGACCTGCTTTTTCAACGTTTCATAGAAGTCTGGTCGGGCATGCCGACCCTCTATCTGCTGATCATCCTCGCCAGTATTGTCGAGCCCAACTTCTGGTGGTTGCTGGGGCTGATGCTGCTCTTTTCGTGGATGGGTTTTGTCGGCGTGGTACGGGCAGAATTTCTGCGTGCGCGTAATTTTGAGTATGTGCGCGCCGCCCGCTCCCTGGGAGTGAGTGACCGGGTGATCATATTCCGCCATGTCCTGCCCAACGCCCTGGTAGCGACCCTCACCTTTCTCCCCTTTGTTCTGGCGGGATCGGTGACCGTACTGACCTCTCTTGATTTTCTAGGGGTCGGTCTACCGCCGGGCTCTGCCTCTCTGGGAGAGGTGCTGGCCCAGGGCAAAGCCAACCTTCAGGCTCCCTGGCTGGGGCTGGCAGGCTTTTTTACCATCGCCGTGATGCTGAGCCTGCTGATCTTTATCGGTGAAGCGGTACGTGATGCTTTTGATCCACGAAAGAGTGCGGGGTAGGGGATGGCGATCAGAGAGCAGACGAGTGATTGCCCCCTGCTGGTGATCGACAACCTCTTCACCTCTTTTCGCTCCAATGGGGAGGAGATTGAGGCGGTCAAAGGGGTCACCCTGGAAGTTAAACGCGGTGAGACCCTCGCCCTGGTTGGGGAGAGCGGCTCCGGTAAGTCGGTCACTGCACTGTCGGTGATGCAGCTGCTGCCCTATCCCAAGGCCCACCACCCTAGCGGCAGCATCCGTTTCGGTGGTACCGAACTGATCGGTGCAAGCCGCTCACTGCTGGCGAAGGTGCGCGGTGACCGTATCGGCATGATCTTCCAGGAGCCGATGACCTCTCTCAACCCCCTCCACACTGTGGAGAAGCAGATCAGCGAGGTACTGATCCTCCATAAAGGGCTGAGCCGCACCCAGGCCCGGGAGCGCACCCTGGAGTTGTTGCGCAAGGTGCGTATCCGTGAGCCGGAGAAGCGCCTGGCAAGCTATCCCCATCAGCTCTCCGGTGGTCAACGCCAGCGGGTAATGATCGCCATGGCCCTGGCTAATGATCCCGATATACTTATCGCCGACGAGCCGACAACTGCCCTTGATGTCACTATTCAGGCGCAGATCCTCAGCCTGTTAAAAACACTCCAGCAGGAGATGGGGATGGCAATTCTGCTGATTACCCACGACCTCGGCATCGTTGAAAAGGTCTCTGACCATGTAGCCGTGATGCAGGGAGGGGAGATTGTTGAGCAGGGTGTGACCCATGAGGTCTACGCCGACCCCAAACACCCCTATACGCGCATGCTGCTGGAGGCGGAGCCCAAGGGAGAACCGGTGCCGGGCGAGAAGGATGCCGCAGAGATCATCACCTGTGACCGATTGAAAGTGTGGTTTCCTGTGAAGAGGGGGCTGCTAAGGCGTACCGTCGACCACATCAAGGCGGTGGATGAGATCAGCCTGCGGCTACAGGCGGGCCATACCCTGGGTGTGGTGGGCGAGAGCGGATCAGGCAAGACCACCCTGGCACTGGCTCTTCTGCGCCTTATCGAGAGTGACGGGCTGGTGCGCTTCGAGGGTACAGATATCGCCTCACATAATGCTACTGCACTGAAGAAGCTGCGACGACGCATGCAGGTGGTCTTTCAGGATCCCTACGGCTCCCTCAGCCCCCGCCTCTCCATCAGGGAGATCGTCGAGGAGGGGTTGGTGGCACACAATATCGGCAGCGAGGAGGAGCGTGAACAGCGGGTCATCGATATTCTCAACGAGGTCGGAATTGACCCCGAAAGCCGAAACCGCTACCCCCATGAGTTCTCAGGTGGCCAGCGCCAGCGTATCGCCATCGCCCGGGCGATGATCATGCATCCCCGCCTAGTGGTACTCGATGAGCCCACCTCCGCTCTCGACCGCTCAGTACAGGCCCAGATCATCGACCTGTTACGGGAACTACAACAGAAGCACAACCTCGCCTACCTCTTTATTAGTCACGACCTCAAAGTAGTACGCTCCCTCAGCGATAACCTGATCGTCATGCAGGAGGGCAAGGCGGTGGAGCAGGGGCGTTCCGAGGAGATCTTCAATAATCCCCAGCACCCCTACACAAAAAGGCTGATCAAAGCAGCCTTTGATCTGGAAGCGGATGAGTGGGTGGATGGGTGATATTAGATGCCTGGGGTCGGAGTCATTTGTGCCAAAGCGGATGAGCAATGCCTGGGATCGGAGTCGTTTGCGCCAAAGGGATGAGGATATCACTCACAATTTTATCGCAAACGACTCCGACCCCTGGTGGTTTAACTGCGAGCAATTGATGCGACAAGACTTTCACCTGCTAGACTAAGGCCTTGTCGGCCGCTACCCTGACCCCTTCTTGTGCTTCTTTTTTGCTAAACATATAAAATAGGTCACTGCTGTCCCGTTAACTCCCTCTCCCCTTTGGGGAGAGGGTTGGGGTGAGGGGGATCTAGTAACTTCTCAAAAAGTCCGTGCCATAGGGGTGCAGCAACACCTTTTCAGGAGACGCGGTGAACAGATCCCTGTACGCTCACAGCCGCATCCCTGCTGCTGTACCTCCTGAAAAGGTGTCACAGCACCCATCTGAAAATTATCCATATGCACTGGGTTATTGAGAAGTTACGGGATCTATAGATAAGTCGTTGATTTAATTCACCCTCACCCTGGCCCTCTCCCTCATAGGGAGAGGGAATGTTCTATTGCAGTATGTCATGTTGCTGTTGATATATGCGCCCTAAAAAACACCTCCACACAAGGAGTTACTGAAAAATACTACAAAGTTAACGGGACAGCAGTGATAATACATCCATGAAGATTCCCATCCCAACCACAGGTTTGTATCTGGTTATGAAAAGAGTTCTTACCACTGCCCTAGGCTGTTTATATGCGTCGATTATTGTTGCCAATGATACTTCTCACGCACAACCGGTATTCGAGATTGAGGGTTCTTATGAGGATGCGGTGATTGACCGGGGACATCTGATTCTCTCTGCTCGGGAAGCGGAGATGGGGGATTCTGATCTACAGATTTATAAGCTGGATAAGGGACGGGTGTTGAGCAAAGTGGGACGCTATTTCTCTACAGGACATGCTCACAGCATTGCCCTCAAAGGGCAATATCTGGTGATTGCAAATGGTGAGATGGGTATAGATATCGTAGATCTTAGCGATTTCAAGAAGCCGGTGGAAGTTGCCTCTATTGATCTGGATGGATATAGCCAACAGGTTGAAGTAAAGGGTGACCTTGTCTATGTGGCCTCTGGTTTTCATGGGATGCACATCGTTGATATATCGAATCCTCATAAACCCCATCTAATCTCAACTTTCCAGGCTTATCCGCCACCAGAGAAGAGCATGTTGACTGAAGATGAGGCAGACGGCCTTTTTTCTAATAGTGGTGAACAGGAGAGTGCTGGAACGTTCAATGCAGGATCAAATCAGGACTTCTACGATGCCGATGATATGCCCACGTATGAGGAGACAGAAGAGGAGGTCTCTCTGAAAGATATAGAGCGCGATGATGGTGTAATGGGTTTGCAGTTAAGCGGAAATGTGGTGTTCGTTGCCTACGGTTCTGCGGGTGTTGTTTCGGTAGATATCTCGAATCCAGCACATCCTGAAAAACTCCAGGAATTACGTTTTGAATTTCCGGTAGAGCAATTGCTGCTCGATGGTGAGATATTGCACGCCGTGACAGGTGTAGGCGGTGTTCAGCTGATAGATGTAAGCCAGCCGGAAAAGATGAAGCTCCAGGGGCTCTACCGAACCTACTGTTACCCTCAGGATCTTGCTCAGTCTGGAGAGTATATCTATATCGCAGATGGCTATTGTGGTGGAGATGGCCTGATCACAGTCAGCGTTGACGGCAAATATGATACCAAGATGATGCCGCTCTCTTCTGGTGGGGTTGGGCGTGTTGCAGCTACCGGTGGGTTTATATTTTCAATGGGACAAAATAAGGTTCAGGCTTTTAAACCGCAATGACCGGTTTTCTGCAGGCAGATCCTTACGAATAACCGTTGGGTGGGCTGTTTGTATCTATTGGGTGATGGGGTGTGTCAAGGCAGGTCTCAGAGAGACTGTTCGGTGACGTCCACAAAGAGTTTAAGCCGCTGTCCCGGCTGCAGGTAGCGACTGGGGAGTGTGTTCCACTTTCTCAAATCTGCCACGGTGATTTTGAAGCGCTGGGCGATGCGAGCCAGTGAATCTCCCTTGCGCACCCTATAGTTGATGCTGCTGCGTGTGCTGAATGGTAGGGTGGTTGTTCCGGGAACGGCTATTGCCGATTTTTTGCTGGAAGCGCTGTTTTTACCTTGTTTAACCCAAATACTCAGTTTTTGTCCCGGCCTGAGGGTGTCGCGTGGCGAGAGACCATTCCAGCGAGCCAGGGACTTGTGGCTGACATGGTGTTTATTGGCAATGGTCCAGAAGCTATCCCCAGATACTACCTTATAGACAACCTTTTTCCCCTTGCGTTGACTGTTCTGTATCTTCGCTGTGCGCTGCTCTGTAGAGAAGCTGTAGTGAACTGGCTGCTCACTGGAGATCGGGATCAGCAGGTGCTTGCCAGTACGGATACTGTTGCCCTTAATGTTATTGACCTGTTGCAGCTGTCTGATCGTAGTCCCATGTCTTTTTGAGATCATACTAAGGCTGTCACCGGAACGGATACGGTAACGTTTCCAGCGAAGCCGTTTCAGTGGATCAAGCTCTGCCAGTTTGTCGGTAAAGCGGTCGATCTTATCGAGTGGGAGGTTGAGGCGGTGAGGGCCTTCTGGTGGTGAGGCCCAGCGGTTAAAGCCGGGGTTGAGCTGGTATAGCTCTTCAATGGAAATTTCCGCCATCTCTGCGGCCAGAGCAAGGTCAATCGGTGACTCAATATCAACGCTGTCAAAATAGGGGGTATCGGCGACAGGGGAGATAGTGATGCCGTAGTCGTTCGGGCGGGCGATGAGGCTGGCTATGGCCAGAAGTTTGGGGACATAGCTTTCGGTCTCCCTGGGCAGGTCGAGGGACCAGTAGTCTGTAGCTTTGCCGCGTTTTCTGTTTTTACGAATGGCCCGTCGTACATTACCTGCACCGGCATTGTAGGAGGCAAGGGCAAGCTCCCAGTCACCATCGAAGCGTTTTGCCAGAGCATCAAGGTAATCCAGTGCGGCACGGGTTGCTGCGACGATGTCACGGCGGCCGTCGTACCACCAGTTCTGATCCAGGCCATAGGCTTTACCGGTGGAGGGGATAAATTGCCAGATACCGGCGGCCCGGCCGGGAGAGTAGGCGAACGGATTGAATGCACTCTCAACCACAGGGAGCAGTACCATCTCCATTGGCATCTGCCGCTTTTCAATCTCTTCAACGATAAAATGGAGATAGGGTGTCGCTCGCTGCTGCATACGTTGCAGGTACTTATTGTGGGCGGCATACCACTTGATCGATTTTTTGACTCTGGCGTTATCCGGGACTTGCATCTGGTAACCAGCACGGATACGTGCCCACAGATCAGCTGTCGCTTGTGGTTGTGAGTTGACCGGTGCTTCGATTGCCTGGTCTGCCTCAATCTGTTCTGCTACCTCGATGTCAGTATCGATCTTCTGAAGAGTCTCTCTCGCTGGGGAGGAGGGTGCGGGGGCAACGGCAACGGGTATCGCTACAGACGGCTTCTCTGTCTCGGCCTGAACAGCCGTTGTTTGTTGTTCAGGCTGTAACGGCATACCGTTACAGCCTGCAAGAGAGAGCAGGCCGACAGCGATCATCGGAGTCAGGATTTTTTTAACTACAATCATTAATTAACCTTACAAAATTTAATGCCATCCTGGCTAACCAACAGAACTATACGCAATTTATGTTTTTTTTTCCATGAAACCTCTCGCAACAAGCTGCTATGGGCGGTAAGTTCTTAACAGGGGTCATTGAATAGTTACTAAAATGTCACTTTTTCATCACACATCTTTGGTCGTGTGTGGTGGAGGAAAAGAGTCCCCCTGTTATCAATGAAAATGTGTTTTAATTGGCTATCATGAGTAGAGAAAATAACTGCAACCCATTGCCAGAGCTTATAAAAGAGCTGGAGCAGTGGCACCGGACTCCACTTGGGCTTGAGCTGCTTGCCCAGGAAAAGTGTGCGCTTGAGCAGTTGTTACCCGCTCTCTTTGGCTACTACCTGCTGCATATTGGGCCTGCGAACGGATTGGGTGAAACGCTCTCTTATAGCCATATCCGAACCCTGGTGGACTTTTCCCAGGGTTCGGCTGACTTCACTGCGGGTTCTTGTGTGGTGGGTGATATGGAGTATCTGCCGTTTGCGTCAGACAGTATTGACGTGGTGCTACTCTCACACACCCTCGACTTCTCTCCCGATCCACACCCTCTCCTACGGGAGGTGGAGCGGGTACTGATCCCTGAAGGCAAGTTAATAATCCTCGGATTTAATCCATTTAGTCTCTGGGGTGCATGGCGACTGTTTCGCTTGAGACGCCGGAATATTCCCTGGTGCGGCCGCTTTCTCTCCCTCTCCCGGCTTGATGACTGGTTGTCGTTGTTGGGATTTGAGGTGCAGCAGGTGAAACGGATGATGTTCATTCCGCCGTTACAGCAGAGTGGGCTTATCCGGCAGTTGGCGATAGTTGAGCGCCTGGGTCGGCGCTATTGGCCCATGTTGTCGGGCTCCTATGTTGTTCAGGCGGTAAAACGAGTTTCGACATTGACACCGATCGAGCCGGCATGGAAGCTAGGCTCTCGCGTGCTCGGTGGAAGCGTGATCGAGCCGACAACAAGAACGAGTTCTCAGGAGTTAGGTAGTGAGTGAAAGGGTGGAGATCTATACCGACGGTGCCTGTAAAGGTAATCCCGGGCGAGGTGGCTGGGGTGCGCTAATGCGCTACAACGGCAAAGAAAAGCAGCTCTATGGAGGGGAGCGGGAGACTACCAATAACCGTATGGAGCTGATGGCGGTGATTAAAGCGCTGGAAGCGCTGAAGCGGCCGGTCGATGTTCGTGTTACCACCGATTCCCAATACGTTAAAAAGGGGATAACTGAGTGGATCAAGAACTGGAAAAAAAATGGCTGGAAGACAGCGGCAAAGAGACCGGTAAAAAACAGTGATTTGTGGCAAAGGCTGGATCAGCTGGTGGCTAACCACACCGTAGCCTGGGCCTGGGTGAAGGGGCATAGTGGCCATCCTGAGAATGAACTGGCGGATGACTTGGCCAACCGCGGTGTGGAGGAGTTGGGATGAGTTTACGGCAGATTGTCCTGGATACTGAGACTACCGGGCTGGAGCCCAAGTTGGGGCATAGGATCATCGAGATAGGCTGTGTGGAGATGGTTGATCGTCGGCTTACCGGCAACAACTTTCACCAATATCTTCAGCCCGACCGGAATATCGACTCTGCTGCGGTAGAGGTTCATGGCATCACTAATGAGTTTCTTGCCGATAAGCCCCATTTTGAGGATCTGGTCGATGACTTTATGACGTATGTCCGTGGAGGAGAGCTGATTATCCATAACGCCCCCTTCGATGTCGGCTTTATCAATAAAGAGCTGCGGATGCTGGATAATGACTGGGAGGGTATTTCAAGCTATTGCACGGTTGTTGATACCCTGGTGATGGCGAAAAAGCTCCATCCGGGGCAGCGCAACAGCCTCGATGCACTGTGTAAACGCTACGGTATTGACAACAGCCACCGTGAACTCCACGGCGCGCTTCTCGATTCGGAGATACTGGCTGAAGTCTACCTCTTTATGACCGGTGGGCAGACGGCTCTCTCACTTGACAATAATTCACTGGAGGGGGGGGCGGGATGTGGATCTATTCGGCGACTCTCTTCCGAACGTCCACCGCTCAAGATTGTTCAGGCCGCTAGTGATGAGATTAACGCCCATGAGGCGCGACTTGAGATGATTGAAAAAGGGAGCAAAGGGAGCTGTATCTGGCGGCGGTGAGTAACTTCTCAGAAAGTCCGTGCCATAGGGGCGCAGTAACCCCTTTTCAGGACACGCGGTGAACAGATCCCTGTACGCTCACAGCAGCATCCCTGCTGCTGTACGTCCTGAAAAGGTGTCACTGCACCCCTCTGAAAGTTATCCATCTGCACTGGGTTATTGAGACGTTACTGCGGTGATTTACTATTACCTGATTTATTAGGGATAGTTGCGCTCGCGGCCTTGCTTGTTATCTCGGGTAACAATCACACGCAGGCGTTCAATATTGATTAGCTGAATGTGTTTACGCTCGACATTCAACAGACGCTCATCCTGGAAACGGGTGAATAGCCGACTGATCGTCTCCACTGCAAGGCCCAGATAGTTGCCTATCTCGTGGCGGGACATACTTAGGAAAAAGTCTGTGGCTGAGAAGCCACGCCCCTTGAAGCGGTCAGAGAGGCTGAGGAGAAAGGCGGCGAGACGCTCTTCAGCATTGCGTTTTCCCAAGAGCGTCAGCATATCTTCATCATGCCCGATCTCCCGGCTCAGTAGCCGATATATCTGATGTTGCAGACTGGGTATGTTGCTGCTGAGTATTTCCAGCTGCTTGAATGGGATCTCACAGATAGCGCTGGTCTCAAGCACTTTTGAGGAGCAGTGGTGGTGCTGATTTTCAATGGCATCCAGCCCGATCAACTCCCCTGGCAGGTGAAACCCAAGCACCTGTTCACTACCGTCTTCGCTGGGTGCGTAGGTCTTGACTGAGCCGGTTTTGACCACAAAGATGCTCTGAAATGCTTCGTCATCACGAAACAGGTGGTCTCCACGATGGAGTGGACGGTTGCGCTTGACGATGGCATCCAGCCTCTCTACCTCTTCTGTCTCCAGCCCCATGGGAAGGCAGAGACTCACCAGACTGCAGTTGCGGCAGGTAATTTTGGCGTTTCCAAACGAGATGATTTTGTGTTCGTTCACGATAATTGCCTTTCTTCCCAATATACCCAGATCAGCAGGCATTTTGCAGATACTATTGACTTGGATCAAGATAATCTTTCAATTTTTTTTACATTCAGGGAACTTTTTTGAATAACTGTTGGCGGGTCGAGAGGGTTTCTGAGAGCTTGATATTGAGCCCGCCCAGCCGCCTAAAGCATCAATTATACTGTTTTCGATTGAGGAGTAGGGGGCTTTCTGGTAGTCTTCAACACCGTCCTGAATCACTGTATTCAACCCATTTCATACACCGATTAAGAGTCATATGACCAAATTCATATTCATCACGGGCGGTGTTGTCTCCTCCCTTGGAAAAGGCATTGCATCTGCGTCCCTGGCGGCGCTTCTCGAGGCCAGAGGCCTCAACGTCACCATGATTAAGCTGGATCCCTACATTAATGTGGACCCCGGCACCATGAGTCCATTTCAGCACGGTGAGGTATTTGTCACCGATGATGGCGCTGAGACCGATCTGGATCTGGGTCATTATGAGCGCTATATCCGCGCCACCATGGGGAAAAGCAACAATTTCACCACTGGGCAGATCTATGAAAGCGTCATCCGCAAAGAGCGCCGTGGTGACTATCTGGGTGGCACAGTTCAGGTCATTCCCCATATTACCAACGAGATGAAAGATAGCGTGCGTCTCGGTGCCGGTGATGCCGATGTGGCCCTGATTGAGATCGGTGGCACCGTGGGTGACATCGAATCCCTGCCTTTTCTTGAGGCCATTCGGCAGATGGGAGTTGAACTGGGCCACGAAAACGCGCTGTTTATGCACCTGACTCTGGTGCCTTACATACCGACATCCGGTGAGATTAAAACCAAGCCCACCCAGCACTCGGTAAAAGAGCTACGCTCTATCGGAATTCAGCCTGATGTGCTGCTGTGCCGCTCAGAAAAGCCCCTGCCCGATGCTGAGCGCAAGAAGATAGCCCTGTTTACCAATGTGCCGGAAGCCTCAGTAATTTCGGCAGTTGATGCCGACACTATCTACCGTATTCCTCTGTTGCTACATGAGCAGTACCTCGATGAAATTGTGGTCAAACAGTTTGGTCTGAATCTTCCCGCTGCAAATCTCTCTGAGTGGCATGGGGTGCTGGACGGATTGGAGAATACCGACGGCAATGTCACCATTGCCATGGTCGGGAAGTATATTAATCTCACCGAGGCGTACAAATCCCTCTCGGAAGCGTTGATCCATGCGGGTATCCACACCAGAACCCGGGTCAATATCGAATATATCGACTCTGAGCAGGTAGAGGAGGAGGGCGTTGGCTGCCTGGTCGGTATGGATGCCATTCTGGTTCCCGGCGGTTTTGGTGAACGCGGTGTCGAAGGCAAAATTGCCACTGTCAAGTATGCACGGGAAAACGGGGTGCCCTACCTGGGCATCTGTCTTGGTATGCAGGTAGCGGTAATCGAGTATGCACGCGCCGTGGCGGGGCTGGAGGGGGCACAGAGCACCGAGTTTAACCGCGAAACACCTTATCCGGTGATCGCTCTGATTACAGAGTGGCTCAACCCAGAGGGAGAGCTTGAGACCAGAGATCAGCTTTCTGACCTTGGTGGCACTATGCGTCTCGGTGGTCAGGAGTGTCGGCTGGAAGAGGGGAGTCTGGCGAAAACACTCTATGGCAGTGAGATCATTGTCGAGCGTCACCGCCACCGCTTTGAGTTTAACAACCAGTACCTGGAGACCTTGGAATCGGCAGGTTTGCGGGTTGCGGGACGCTCAAACGACGGTAAACTGGTGGAGATTGTTGAAGTTCCCGCGCATCCCTGGTTTGTCGCTTGCCAATTCCACCCGGAATTTACCTCCACTCCTAGGGATGGACATCCCCTCTTCTCCGGTTTTACCCGCGCAGCGCGTGAATACCAGCGTAATGTGAAGCGGGGAGTCGATGCGTCGTGAAGTTGTGTGAATTTGAAATAGGGCTGCAGCATCCGCTGTTTCTGATTGCCGGGCCCTGCGTGGTTGAAAGCGAACAGCTGGCTATTGATATTGCTGGCCAGCTGAAAGAGATGTGTGCAGCTGCATCTATCCCCTTCATCTACAAATCCTCTTTTGACAAGGCCAACCGCTCATCCGGTGAGAGCTTCCGGGGGCCGGGGCTGGAACAGGGGCTGGCGATACTGGAGAAGGTCAAAGCTGAAGTGGGTGTACCCATCCTGACCGATGTCCATGAGGACACGCCACTGGATGAGGTTGCCTCCGTGGTGGATGTATTGCAGACGCCGGCCTTTCTCTGCCGCCAAACCAACTTTATCAAAGCGGTGGCGGCTCAGGGATTGCCGGTCAATCTCAAGAAGGGTCAATTCCTGGCCCCTTGGGATATGAAGCATGTGGTCGATAAGGCGCGCAGTAGCGGTAATGAACAGATCATGGTGTGCGAACGAGGGAGCTCTTTTGGTTACAATAACCTGGTGTCCGATATGCGCTCTCTGGCGGTGATGCGTGAGACGGTGGCCCCTGTAGTTTATGACGCCACCCACTCGGTACAACTGCCCGGTGGGCAAGGTGCCTCATCCGGTGGACAGCGTGAGTTTATTCCGGTGTTGGCCCGGGCTGCAGTGTCGGCAGGTATATCCGGCCTCTTTATGGAGACCCATCCAGAACCGGAAAAAGCACTCAGTGATGGCCCCAACTCCTGGCCGCTGGGACAGATGCTGGAGTTACTGGAGACTTTGGTGGAGCTGGATCGAGTAGTTAAATCACGCCCTTTGGCGGAGAGTGGTCTGGTAAACATAGCCTCGTAGCAGGGGTCATTGAAATAGTTACCAAAAAATTAAAAATTACTGGAGAGAGTAGTCATGTCTGAAATAGTTGATATCCGGGCCCGGGAGATTCTCGATTCCCGTGGCAATCCCACCGTCGAAGCTGATGTGATTACCGCCGATGGCGCTATCGGTCGGGCAGTCGCCCCCTCCGGGGCCTCTACAGGATCACGCGAGGCGCTCGAGTTGCGCGATGGTGATAAAAGTCGCTATCTGGGCAAAGGTGTCCTCAAGGCGGTCGAGAATATAGAAGGCGAGCTGAAGCAGGCGCTGATGGGGATGGATGTCGTCAAGCAGATAGAGCTCGATCAGAAAATGATTGCCCTCGACGGTACCGAAAATAAGGGACGCCTGGGTGCCAATGCTACCCTGGCGGTCTCGCTGGCGGCAGCCCATGCCGCCGCTCAGGAGAGGGCGCTGCCCCTCTATCGCTCTCTCTCATCCGGCCCTTATCGTATGCCTGTGCCGATGATGAATATTATCAACGGCGGCTCCCATGCCGACAACAGTGTCGATTTTCAGGAGTATATGATCTTGCCTGTGGGTGCCACCTCCATTCGCGAGGCGGTTCGCTACGGTGCCGAGGTGTTCCACAGCCTGAAGAGTGTGCTTAGTAGCCGGGGCCTTAATACGGCCGTAGGCGATGAGGGCGGTTTTGCCCCCGATCTACCTTCCAATATCGCTGCCATCGAAGTTATTCTCGAGGCTATAGAAAAGGCCGGGTTCAAGGCTGGTGAAGAGATCTACCTGGGTCTTGATGTCGCCAGCTCCGAGTTCTATAAGGACGGTGTCTACGACCTTGCCTCAGAAGGCCGGCAGATGAATGCCGCCGATTTTGCCGACTATCTGGTCAGTATGGTCGACCAGTTCCCGATTATCAGTATCGAGGACGGTATGGATGAGAGTGACTGGGCAGGCTGGGGATTGCTGAGTGAGAAGCTGAACGATCGCATACAGTTGGTTGGCGACGACCTCTTTGTCACCAACACCAAAATTTTGTCACGGGGTATCGAGGAGAAGATTGCCAACTCTATCCTGATTAAATTCAACCAGATCGGCACGCTGACCGAGACCATGGAAGCGATCAAGATGGCCCATGATGCCGGTTATACCGCAGTGATATCCCATCGTTCTGGTGAAACTGAAGATACCACTATCGCTGATCTGGTCGTGGCGGCTAATACCGGACAGATCAAAACCGGCTCATTGAGCCGCTCAGATCGTGTTGCCAAATACAATCAGCTGATGCGTATTGAGGATCAACTGGGTGATGAAGCGGCATATGCCGGTCGGAGGGCATTCACTAATCTGTGATAATCACTGCCCTAGGAGCCTGTTCGGGAAGAGGAGGTGGAGTAGGTTCCGCTACTCTCGGACAGGCACCTAAGAGCCTGTCCGAGAATAGGACACCTACTGCGGAAAGCCCATTTAGGCCCTTTTTTCCGCTCATTTTCGTTGAATAAGAGTAACTATTCGCCTCAAATGACCGGAAAAAATGACTCAAAATGGACTTCCCTCGCTACGGTGCCTACTCTCGGACAGGCTCCTAGACAGTCACAGGGCTTCACTACTCTGATGACTGTCGTCAGCGACACCACCAGCCCATGCGATTTCTAACAGGACTGCTTCTGCTTATTATTCTGGTTCTCCAATACCGCCTATGGGTAGGGGAGGGGAGTCTGGCTGAGGTTCACTCACTGAAAAAAGATATTTCCCTGCAAAAAGAGGAGCTGAAGCAGATGCGCCTACGCAACCGGGCGTTACAAGCAGAAGTGGCCGATCTCAAAAAGGGGCTGGAGGCGATCGAAGAGAGAGCGCGCAACGAGCTGGGTATGATCCGGGAGGGTGAAGTCTTCTACCAAGTGGTGGAACCCACTGGAGAGCAGCCTAAATGAGCCACAAGCGTCTCTTTTGGGCAGTGGTTCCCGCCGCCGGTGTTGGTCGGCGTATGGGGGGCGAGATCCCCAAGCAGTATTTGAGGCTCAATGCACGGCGGGTTATTGAGCATGCGATGGTACCTCTGCTGGCAGACTCACGGATTAGTCGGGTACTGGTTGCCCTGTCAGAAGATGATGGCTGGTGGGCCGATACCTCTTTTTCAAATCACCCCAGGGTGCAACGAGTGAACGGCGGCACAGAGCGTTGTCACTCGGTGCTTAATGCCCTTGATGCTCTTGCTTCCATCGCTGCTGATGACGACTGGGTGCTGGTACATGATGCTGCCCGGCCCTGCTTGCAATCTTCCGACCTCGATAAGCTGATCACCCAGCTGTCAGGCCATCCAGTGGGTGGCCTGTTGGCACTCCCCCTTCACGATACCGTCAAACGAGCCAGCAGTTCACGACAGGTGGTGGAGACCTTGCCTAGAGAAGCGCTTTGGCGTGCCTTCACCCCCCAGATGTTCCGTTATTCACTGCTGCGTACGGCGTTAACTGCAGCGCTTGATGCTGGTGCACGGGTCACCGATGAAGCCAGTGCCGTCGAGTTTTATGGAGAATCACCTATGCTGGTCGAAGGTGCCCCGGACAATATCAAGATTACCCGACCTGAAGATCTAGCCTTGGCGGCCTTCTATCTCAGCTCCCGCATGGGCTAAGAGACTGGCCGGAAACAGGGCCGCTTCAGATATGCAAAATATGGCCGTTAAAAATAATATTAATATGTAACTATTCAGCTGGGTTTGAGGTTGGTATCGATTATCCATATGAATGTGGTTAATCGATACCAACCTCCTGGTAAAAACAGGTATAGCTGAATAGTGACATTAATATTCTAAGGGGGAAATTATGCTGATGAAACGATCTATAATCTCCATAGCCGCACTGCTCTTTATGTGTGCATCTGTCAGCGGAAACATAGCTTATGCAGATGACTACAAGATCGGTGTGCTGGCAAAAAGAGGTGCAGCCAAAGCGGTCAAAAAGTGGGGGGCAACGGCTGACTATCTGACTCAAAAACTCGCAGGAGACACTTTTACCCTCTTGCCACTGGATTTTGAAGAGGTTTTTCCTGCGATTGAAGGTCGTAAGGTGGATTTCTTTCTTGTTAACTCCTCCATGTTTGTTACCGCCAAGGTGCAGTATGGGACAGATTCCATCGCAACCATGGTCAACTCACGCCAGCAGAAGGCACTGAAGTCCTTTGGCGGAGTGATTTTTACCTATATCGACAGGGATGATATTGGCGTTTTGGCAGATATTAAAGGTAAGCACTTTATGGCGGTGAAGGAGAGCTCGTTTGGTGGATGGCAGATGGCTTATAAGACCCTCGTGGATGAAGGCATAGATCCCAAACAGGATTTTGCAACTATTCAATTCGGTGGCACCCATGATAACGTGGTGTATGCAGTACAAAATGGTGAAGTCGATGTAGGGACGGTGCGTACTGACACCCTTGAGCGTATGGCGGCCTCTGGAGATATAGAGCTCTCCGAATTTAAAATCATCAATGCCCATAGGCCAGACGGTTTCCCCTTTCTGATCAGCACCACGCTCTATCCAGAGTGGCCCATAGCCAAGCTCTCAACAGTACCCGATGCGGTGGCTAAGCGGGTCGCCGATGCTCTGATCGGTATGAAGAGTGATGCTGATGCGGCAAAAAACGCTAAAATAGTGGGGTGGACAGCCCCCCTCAACTACGATGAGGTGGAAGATCTGCAAAAGCGGCTAAAAGTAGGGGCTTATCAATAGGGGGTACCCTAAAAATAGCTGCCGATGAACTCCCATGGGTGCATATTCTTGGGCAAGCTCCCTGATTACAGCCCAGCCACCCGCTTTTTGAGTGCCCAGGATGATAGAGGTTAACTTTTGGTAACTATTCGGTGGGTGCTCGGGGTTGGAGTCGGTTGCCCACATCCATGTGGGCAACTGACGCCGACGTCTGGTAAATATAGCCTCGTAACCGGGGCTTCTGAATAGTTACATTTTTTGTAGCCTGCAATGCGAGGTCAAAGTAAGGCATAAATATGGCAAATAAAATAATTGGTTATGCCAAGGGAAGACTTTTTCAAATGATGATAGGGGTGATAGCGCTCGGCGTTCTGCTTCTATCTCTCATCTCCACCTATTTGACCTACCAGAGCTTTGAATCACTCAATCAGGAGGTGACCAGCAGCTTGCAGGCGGGGGGGCAGCAGGTAGCGTTGATGCTCGAACGTAACCTTGAACAGGTTGCAGTCACGGCAGATACCACAGAGCAGAAAACAAGCAAGTCTCTAAATAGCCATTTGAGTAGGGTTCTGCAGGATGAGCTGAAAGTCACCAAACAAGTGCTGAGTGAATCCTTGTTGGAAACTACGGACGCTATAGCATATATACTGTCAGCGGTCTCAGCCGAGGCGATTCTTAGTAAAAACTACCTATCGTTGGTGAACTACGTCAAAGTTGCAAACAGCAGCCCCTATGTTGTCTATGCAATCTACATGCGACCCGATGGAGGTAAGCCCTTTACCCGTTATGTGAACCGGAAAAATCCACGGGTCTCTTCACTTATCGAAAAAGGTGAGGGCCGCACTCCTATGGACAAGCTCTTATCGGCAGCAGCGGTAGACCCTGATATCAAGGAAGTCACCCGTAAAATCCTGTTTGAAGGAGCGGAACTTGGAAGTATTCGCCTTGGGGTCTCTATTGAGTCGGTGAACCGGCGTGTATCAGAAGCCCAGACAAGGTTTGATAAGATGGCCGGTAGTAGCGGAGACGATGTTAAGCAGGCGCTACAGACGATGGCTCAGACCATTACCCAAAGCCTACAGGGGAATATCTCACAGGTAAAAGCCCAAAGTGCCAAATCAAATAGCATGGCGCAACAGAAGATCAAGTCGAGTGCAGAAACATTGGTCTGGATTCAAATGGGGATGATGATGGTGGTTGGCCTGCTAATACTGGCTGCGATCTGTGTGTTTTTTATTATGCGTGTCACGATTCCAATCAACCGGCTACAGGTGACCATGGAGGATATAGCAGCGGGAGAGGGTGATCTGTCTCAGCGTCTGGCGGAGAGTGGGAATGATGAGATTAGTAAGGTTGCCCAGTCGTTTAATCTGTTTGTCAGCAAAATCCAGAAGACATTAATCCATGCCAGCAATTCAACAGTTGAACTCAGTGATGCTGCATCCACACTTACAGAGCTGGCACACCGTGACAATGATCGTGTCAATCAGCAACTGCTAGAGACACAGCAGGTGGCAACGGCAATTAGCCAAATGGAGGCGACAGTGCATGAGATTGCACAGAGTGCCGATTCAGCAGCCAATGCCGTTCGTGCAGCCAGCAGTGAAGCAATTCAAGGAAAGGAGGCGATGGTTCATACCGTGGAGACAATCGCCACCCTTGCCGCCGAGGTGGCCAATGCAACAGAGGTGATTAATAAGCTGGAGGCGGATAGTGAGTCAATCGGCTCGGTACTCAATGTTATCGGGGGCATTGCAGAACAGACCAACCTACTGGCACTCAACGCGGCCATTGAGGCCGCTCGTGCGGGTGATCAGGGACGTGGTTTTGCGGTGGTTGCTGATGAGGTGCGTACGTTAGCCGGTCGCACTCAGGAGTCGACGAGTCAGATTCACGGCATCATAGAAAATCTCCAGAATGGTACACGTAATGCGGCAAAAGTGATGAACGGTGGGCTCTCTACCGCCAGGCAAACCGTTGAGACCGCTGGCCGGGCGGGAGAGTCGCTGGATAATATTGTCGAATCGGTTACCACTATTTTGGATATGAACAATCAAATTGCCACCGCTTCAGAGCAACACACAGCAGTCACTCAAGAGATTGGCCTCAGCGTGGTACGTATATCCGAGATATCAGAAGATGCCGCCGCTGGCAGTAGCCAAACAGCGGAAAAGAGCCTGGAGTTGTCCGGTCTTGGTGCCAAATTAAAGAGGCTGATAGCACAATTCAGGCTTTAAGGGTAGGAGATTAAATCTGCAAAATCAATCGATTTCCTTGTCGTCAGAAGGGGTATTCATACCCTGACAAACCGAATTCTGGCGATAGTAATGCCGTAAACGCACTGGCAGACACCAAGAGCAGGGGGCTGGTCGCCTCTATACCCCGCTGAGTTGGACGATACGGTTGGAAGAGGCTGTGATTTTCAAATTTAACAAAGTAAAATTAAGGTGGAGGAAAAGTCAAAAAAGCAAAATGCAAGACCTGACGCCTGCCCCCCTCTGACGGCTACGTGGTGAGCGACCAGTCGATTCTCTTCTCTCCCTTGTTACATAGGTAGTTGTTGATAGTGGAGAAGTGTCCACAGCCGAGAAAGCCCCGGTGGGCCGAGAGGGGTGAGGGGTGAGGGGCGGTGAGAACAAGGTGGCGGTTAGTATCGATGACCGCCCCTTTTTTCTGTGCATGGCTGCCCCAGAGGACAAATACCAACCCCTCTCTATGGTCGTTGAGGTGTTGAATTACCGCATCGGTAAAACTTTCCCATCCCTGTTTTTGATGTGAGGCGGCGCGGCCCTCCTCAACCGAAAGAGTGGCGTTGAGAAGAAATACCCCCTGTTCGGCCCAGGATTGGAGATAGCCGTGTGCTGGCGTAGTGATACCTAGGTCTGAGTGTAACTCCTTGAAGATATTCCTAAGAGAGGGGGGTACACGAACACCGGGGCGGACCGAGAAGCAGAGTCCATGGGCCTGACCTTCACCGTGGTACGGATCCTGACCGATGATCACCACCCGTACCTTTTTTAGTGGTGTGGAGTCGAAGGCGGAGAAGAGTTCACTGCGTGGAGGATAGACTGTTTTGTGAGCGCTGTATTCGGCTTCCAGAAAACTCTCCAGCTCTTTTATGTAAGGCTTGTTGAGTTCGCTGTTGAGCGCCTTTTGCCAGCCGGGGTTGAGTGCTGTTTCTATATTGAACATATACTAACTCTGATTTCGGGGTTCAAATTACACAGTAAACTTAGACCTATTGCTCCATCTTTTACTTGGAGCCAGATCAGGGAAGCTCTAGGAGCCTGTCCGAGAATAGGAGACCTACTGCGGAAAACCCATTTTGGCCCTTTTTTCTGCTCATTTTCGTTGAATAAGAGTAACTATTCGCCTCAAATGACCGGAAAAAATGGCTCAAAATGGACTTCCCTCGCTACCGTGCCTATTCTCGGGCAGGCTCCCAGTCTTACTTAGGCAACTTGCCCTGAACCCCCTCAACATACCAGTCCATTTTGGCCAGATCACCGTCATCCAGGTGCTCTCCCGCTTTGACCACCAGTTTGCCTGACTGATCTTTGATCGGTCCCTGGAAGGGGTGCAGGCTACCATCGACAATGCGCTGTTTGACACTATCAGCAGCTTTGCGTACATCGGCCGGTACCGCATCACCGTATGGGGCTATCTCAACCATGCCGGTTTTGATGCCAGCCCAGATATCCTGGGATTTCCAGCTGCCGTTCATTGCCGCCTTTGCCCGCGCCACATAGTACGGATCCCAGTTGTCGACGATTGCTGTCAGCTGTGCATTGGGTGCGAAGGCACTCATATCAGATGCTTGACCAAAGCCGTGAACACCGCGCTTCTCAGCAACCTGAAGTGGTGCTGGTGAGTCGGTGTGCTGGGCGATGATATCGACACCTTGATCAATCAGTGTTTTGGCTGCATCGCCCTCTTTGCCGGGGTCGTACCAGGAGTTGACCCAGACCACTTTCACCTCTGCCGTGGGGTTAACCTTGCGCATCGCCAGGGTGAAGGCGTTGATCCCCCGTACTACCTCAGGAATGGGAAAAGAGGCGATATAGCCAATGTTATTGGATTGGGTCATGTGGCCAGCAATGGTACCGATAACGGCACGCCCCTCATAGAAGCGGGAGGAGTAGGTGGCGAGGTTGGCCGACCGCTTGTAGCCGGTGGCGTGTTCAAACTTCACCTTTTTGAACTGTTTGGCAACCTTCAGTGTCGGGTTCATATAGCCAAAAGAGGTGGTGAATATGAGGTTGTGGCCGCTGGAGGCGAGCTTGCGGATGACACGTTCGGCATCGGCTCCCTCTCCCACACTCTCTACATAACTGGTGGAGACATCATCCCCCAACGCCTGTTCGATCGCTTTGCGACCCACATCGTGGCGATAACTCCAGCCATGGTCACCCACCGGTCCGACATAGACGAAACCAACCTTGAGTTTATCCGCTTGAGCCTGGGTGGCACCAAGGGCTATTCCTGTGGCAACCAGGGTGGTCATCACAGCTTTTAGTAAACATTTTTTATACATTGCTGTTAACTCCTTACTTTACTAGACGGGTAATAATTACCGCCATTATGCATCAGCTGTCTGGATGAAAGGGTCTGCCGATACAGGCCGGGGCGTTGAGTTTTACCTTGTTACGATCACGGGAGATCATTACCAAGACGACAATCGTCGCCAGGTAGGGGAGCATCGACATCATCTGTGACGGGATATCGATTCCAATGGCTTGGGCATGTAGTTGGAGTATGCTGATACCACCAAACAGGTAGGCTCCAAGGAGTACCCTCCCAGGACGCCAGGAGGCAAATACCACCAGTGCCAGAGCGATCCAGCCTCTTCCAGAACTCATATTCTCTACCCACATCGGTGAGTAGGCGAGAGAGAGATAGCCCCCCGCAAGACCCGCCATGGCACCACCAAACAGGGTAGCAAAATAGCGTATGCGGATCACCGGATAGCCGATGGCGTGAGCGGCGTCGTGGGAGTCGCCAACCGCACGCAGAATCAATCCCGCCCGGCTGTGGTAGAGAAAGAAGCTGACGCCGAAGAGTGATAAAAATGAGAGGTAGACCAGAATATCCTGCTGGAACAGCAGTGGGCCGATGCCGGGAATTTTCGATAGCAGCGGGATAGCCAATTTAGGCAGACCAGCATAATCGATGCCGACCATGCTTTGGCCGATCAGGGCACTAAAACCGACACCGAAGATGGTCAGTGCCAGACCGGTGGCGACCTGGCTGGCTTGCAGGCTGAGGGTGAGCAGGGCGAAGATCAGCGCCATCAGCGCCCCGGCGGCGAGGGCAGCGAGGCAGGCGAGGGTGGCACTGCCGGTGAAGTGAACGGTGGCAAAGCCGCAGATGGCACCGATCAGCATCATCCCCTCGATACCCAGGTTGAGTACCCCGGCCTTCTCCGTTATCAGCTCCCCGAGCGCGGCAAACAGCAGTGGGGTGGCTGCGGTGATAATGGTCAGCAGTGCGGGAATCAGGTAGTCGCCGTTCATCTTGTACCCTTTGTTACCAGAGCGGGATTGCCAAAGACGATGCGATAGTTGATTAGCACATCACAGGCGAGAAGAAAAAAGAGCAGCAGCCCTTGAAAAACACCGGTAACCGCCAGTGGGAGATTGAGCTCGATCTGTGCCGTTTCGCCACCGAGGTAGGAGAGGGCTAGCAGTAGTCCGGCCAACAGTACACCCAGAGGGTGCAGTCGCCCGACAAAGGCGACGATGATGGCGGTAAAGCCGTAACCGGGAGAGATGTTGGGTAGCAGTTGACCGATCGGGCCAGAGACCTCGATCACGCCCGCCAGTCCCGCCGCAGCCCCGCCCAGCAGCAGGGTGAACCAGATGAGCCGCTCCTGCTTAAAACCGGCATAGCATCCCGCCAGGGGGGCGGCACCTACCACCTTGATCTGGAAACCGATAAGCGTGCGGGCCATCATCAACCAAACAGTGCCGACCACCAGCAGGGCGATCAGACTGCCGAGATGGAGCCGGGTATTCTCGACGATCACCGGCAGCAGAGCGGCCTCATGAAACAGGCGTGACTCAGGAAAGTTGAAGCCATCGGGATCACGCAGGGGGCCATGGACCAGGAAGCTCAACAAGAGGGTGGCCACATAGGTGAGCATCAGGCTGGTGAGGATCTCATTGGCATTGAAGCGGGTGCGCAGGAAGGCGGGGATGGCGGCCCATAACATGCCGCCGGCAATGCCGGAGAGGAGCATCAGCGGCAGGATAAAGGGGCTCTCCACGTTGTAAAAGTAGAGCGCTACACCGCCGCCAAAGATGGCACCCAGGGTCAGCTGTCCCTCGGCCCCGATATTCCATACATTAGCGCGAAAGCCGAGTGCCAGTGCAATACCGATCAGCACCAGCGGTGTCGCCTTGACCCCCAGCTCGGTGAGGCCGTAGAGGGTGGAGACCGGCTCGATAAAGAAGGCGTAGAGAGCAGCTCCCGGCGCTACCCCCATGATGCTGAAGAGTATGATTCCTGAGATCAGGGTCAGCAGTAGCGCCAGCAGTGGAGAGGCGTAAACCATCACCTTGGACTGCTCAGAACGCTTAATTAGCCTAGGCCGCATGACCGGCCTCCGTGCAGCCACCCGCTTTACGGCCACCCCCCATCAACAGTCCCACCTCTTCCAGAGTGATCTCATTGACCGGGTAAGCGGGAGAGAGCTCACCAGCGCAGATAGCGGCTACCCGGTGACTGATGGTCATCAGCTCATCCAGATCCTGGGAGATGATCAGTACGGCAGAGCCCTGCGCCGCCAGGTCGATCAGTGCCTGACGGATGGCGATAGCAGCGCCTGCATCGACCCCCCAGGTGGGCTGGGAGATAATAATGATCTCCGGTTGCTGCATAATCTCACGGCCGATGATGAACTTCTGCAAGTTGCCGCCGGAGAGGCTCTTGGCCGGATGTTGCGGCCCGGAACACTTGACCGAAAACTTCTCCACCAGATGGTGGGCGAAGGCGTTGCGCTCGGTGAAACGGATAAACCCGCGGGAGAGGAAGTTCATCCGCCGGTGAGCGGTAAGAAAAGCGTTCTCCTGTAGGCTCATATCGGGCACCGATGCGTGCCCCAGACGCTCCTCCGGGCCGTAGCAGAGGCCGATGCTGCGCCTCTGCCCCGGCCCCAAGTTGCCACAGGGTTCGCCGTCTATCCGTATGGTATGGGGGTCTCTCATCTGCCGCTCACCACTCAGGGCTTTCAATAATTCTGCCTGACCGTTGCCAGCGACACCGGCAATGCCGAAGATTTCGCCACTGCGCACCTCCAGATCGATACGCTTCAGTGCCACTCCAAACTCATCTTCTGCCTCAAGACTAAGATCCTCTACCTTCAGGCGTACAGAACCCAATGGGCTCTTTTCAGCGGGGGTGGTCTCCTGTAACTCATCACCGATCATCATCGCCGCAAGTGAGCTGGCACTCTCCATGCGAGGGTCGGCATCACCCACCCGACGACCATTACGCAGGATGGTGGCCCGTTGGCACAGCGTCTTGATCTCATCCAGCTTGTGACTGATGTAGAGGATCGACATCCCCTCTGAAGTGAGGCGGCGCAGGGTGACAAACAGCTTATCCACCTCCTGGGGGGTGAGCACGGAGGTGGGCTCATCCATTACCAACAGCTTGGGTCGTTGCAGCAGACAGCGGATGATCTCTATTCGCTGGCGTTCACCTACCGACAGGGTATAAACATGGCGTTGGGGGTCGAGGGGAAGCCCGTAGCTGTGGGAGAGATCTCTAATACGTTGATCCAGTACTTTGAGGTCGATCTTCTCATCCATGCCCAGAGCAATGTTCTCCACCACCCTCAGTGATTCAAATAGAGAGAAGTGCTGGAACACCATGGCGATGCCGAGGCGGCGGGCGGTAGCGGGGTTGGCCATATGGGTGGCACGGCCCTGCCAGTAGAGTTCACCGGCATCCGCCTTGAGGATGCCGTAGATGATCTTTACTAGGGTACTCTTGCCTGCACCATTTTCGCCCAACAAAGCATGAACCTCTCCTCGGTGGAGCCGCAGGTCAATGGCGTTATTAGCGAGACAGCCGGGAAACTGTTTGGTGATACCGCGCAGTTCCAGTAGAGGCTCCCCTGATGTTCGTGTCAAAGCTCTGTTCTCCGCACCCTTTAGGCTGTGATGTAAAAGTAATCTTTGTCGGCTTAACGTTGCCTAACCCGACAGGCTTTGTGATTTTGTTGGGTAAGGCGTAACTATTCAGTGGCCCCTGTTAAGAGGGCATTTCCACCAGGAGTCGGAGTCGATTGCGATGAAAATCAGTGCATGTATTCACAATCTCACTGCAACCGACTCCGACCCCGGGCACCTACTGAATAGTTACGGTTAGGCTAACCCAACCTACATCTTATCTTTTGCGACACCCACCATTACCGGGAGGTGCGGCTATTGTAAGTGAATATTTTTTATGTAGAGTCATGGTAACCGTTCAGCGTATAAAAAAGCAGAATCTTCTCAGGAGCCTGTCCGAGAATAGGAGACCTACTGCGGAAAGCCCATTTTGGCCCTTTTTTCCGCGCATTTTGGTTGAATAAGAGTAACTATTCGCCTCAAATGACCGGAAAAAAATGACTCAAAATGGACTTCCCTCGCTACGGTGCCTATTCTCGGGCAAGCTCCTAGCGGGCTCAAATGGCCACCATAAAGGTTATACACCAGATTCCTTGGTGACCACCAGAGAGCGCGTGAATTGTTATCAACGTTGAATGCGGCTTATTGAACACTGACTGGAGAAGCGCTAACCTCAGGGAGAGAGAAGAGGGGGGGGGTAATGAAAACAGTAGATGCTACAGTTTCGACACTTAACGATATGGAGCTGATGGGAAACGGTCAATCCTACAAGAAGACGCTATGCGAGATTATCGAGGGAGTGCCTCTGCTGGCCAATTTCAGCAGCACCGAAGTGAAGTTGCTGGCCAACTATCTGCTTGCCTATCGCGTATCTCAAGGTACAACGGTTTTTGAGGAGGGGAAGAGGGATCGTTTTATGGCGTTTGTCTCCAGCGGGCACCTAAAAGTTCACAAGGAGGGGGAGCCCGGTGAGCAGCATGAGTTGGCAACTGTCCGGGCCGGGATGTCGATTGGTGAGATGAGTCTGCTGGATAATCAACCCCACTCCGGTACTGTCATTGCATCTGAAGATACAGAGCTGCTGGTGCTCTCCAGAGAAAAGTTTCGTCAGATGGAGGAGAAATTTCCCCATCTTGGTTTTAAAATGTTGTGGATTATCTCCCTTATGCTGAGTAATCGGCTGAGAAAGACCAGTGGTATATTGGTTGATTACCTGGGTTAGGGAATCCCTGTTCAATATTAAAGGCACAAGCGGATGAGAATAGAAGACGATATCAAGCTCGACTACTCTGATGTTTTGCTCAAGCCCAAGCGCAGTACCCTCACTTCGCGCAAGGAGGTGATACTGGAACGGGAGATCGCTTTTTATCACTCGCCAAAGGTGTGGCGGGGCATCCCGATTATGACCGCCAACATGACCAGTTGCGGTACCTTTGAGATGGCGCAGATACTCACTCCCCATCGCATTATCACCACCTTCCATAAATATTACGGCATTGAAGATTACAGCGCATTCTTCGAAGACTACGTCAACCCTGACTATATCGCCTATACATTGGGGATCAGGTCGAGGGATTTGGCGCAGCTGGATGCAATGATTGAGGCGAAATTGATCGATAACTTCTCCTTTATCTGCCTGGATGTGCCTAACGGCTATCTGGAGCGATTTCTCGAAGTGATTCAGTTGGTGAGGAAGCGTTGTCCAGAGCACATCATCATTGCCGGTAATGTGGTCTCCAACGAGATGACCGAGGAGATCATTCTCAACGGTGCCGACATTGTCAAGGTGGGCATAGGTCCCGGCTCTGCCTGTACTACTCGGTTGATGACCGGTGTCGGCTATCCCCAGCTCAGTGCGGTGATCGAGTGCGCCGATGCTGCCCACGGCATCTCCAACGATCAGGGTTATGGGCTGATCATCGCCGATGGCGGTCTCAATACACCAGGCGATATCGGCAAGGCGTTCTGCGGGGGTGCCGACTTCATCATGTCCGGCTCTCTGTTCTCCGGTTACGAACAGTCGGGTGGCGATACCGTAGAGCGGGGTGGCAGACTCTACAAAGAGTATTTTGGCTCTTCGTCGAACAAAGCGATGAAGGTGTTTTATGGCAAGAAGGATCTCCACCGCGCCTCTGAGGGACGCTATACTCTTATACCCCACAAGGGTGATCTGGAGGGTTTTTTACAAGACCTTTTCGGTTCTCTGCGCAGCACGGCTACCTACATCGGCGCCAAAAAGCTCAAGGAGTTCCCCAAGCGGGCTACCTTTGTTCGTACTAATCGTCAGTTGAATACCGTTTACGAGCAGTATGAAGCGAAAGAGTGAACTCGCACCATCTATTCAACGACAGAGAGAGGATCACTGAGTGATCTGTAGGAGCGGTACCCTCGCCGCGATGAACATCGCACAGGCGGTGCAAGTATCTATCGCCTTACGGGAGAGACAGATCGCCCTCACAGTGAAAACTTCCTTGACCTCTTTCAATTATTACGTTTTCCCCAAACGTTTTTCATTGGTCCAAAGCCCGCCTCTTTTCCCTCTCCTGTTTTGGGGTCGCTTGGTTTGCGTCGTTTGCCGATATTCTTTTTATCACGGTGGCGCTGTTTAGTCTTGACCGCTTTCTGCTTCTCTTCACTCGCGCTCTTTTTTGTGCCTGCCGCCTTACCCGAGCGCTTCTGTTTTTTCGGGCCGCCGTAGCCGCCTTTGAGCTCTTTAATGGTGCGCTTCTCAAACTGCACTCGCAGGTAGTGCTCGATGCCGGACATCAGGTTCCACTCAGGAGCGCTGATCAGTGAGATGGCCAGACCCTCTTCTCCGGCACGTCCGGTACGGCCGATGCGGTGAACATAGTCGGTACCATTTCGCGCCATATCAAAATTGATTACCAGATCGACCCCTTTTACATCCAGTCCACGGGCGGCCACATCGGTGGCCACCAGTACATTGATGATGCCGCCACGCAGCATCTCCATCACCTGGTTGCGTGAGTCCTGATCCATGTCACCATGGAGGGTATTTGCACGCACACCTTTACTACGCAGCGCACCGCCAATTTTGTCTGCCTGTACTCTGGTATTGGTGAATACCACCGCCTTTTGAAAAGTCTCGTTGTTCACTAGCCAGGTGAGCAATGCCTCTTTGTGGATGTTGTCATCGGCCAGGACTATCTGCTGACGTATGCTGCTGTGCTGGTCACGGGCACCGCTAAGCTTGATCACTTTAGGCTCACGCATCACACGGTCAGTGATCTTCTCCAGCCCCCGGTGGTTGAGGGTGGCGGAGAAGAGCAAGGTTTGACGATCACTGTTGCACAACTCAACAATCTGCAACACATCCTCGCTCATTCCCATGTCGAGCATTCGGTCCGCCTCATCCAGAATCAACACCTCCAGGTTGCTAAAGTCGGTGGTGCCGCGCTCAATATGCTCCAGCAGACGCCCCGGAGTGGCAATCAGTACGTCGGGCTCTTTTCTCAATAGGGAAAACTGGTATTTAAAGCTGGCACCACCGGTGATGACGCCTACCAGTAAACGGCTGGCCGCAGCCAGTTTCTCACACTGCTTGGTCACCTGCCTTGCCAGCTCCCGGGTGGGCACCAGAATCAGAGCCCTTGTGCCGCTACCCATGGGCTTTCTGGTCAGCAGTTGATGCAGGGTGGGCAGCAGAAAGGCGGCGGTTTTACCGCTGCCTGTCTCTGCGCTGACCAGCAGGTCGTTTCCCTCCATGGCGGCCGGGATAGTGGCTCCCTGAACCGGGGTTGGTTCGGTGAACTTCAGTTCGGTGAGTTGTTTTTTCAGACAGGTATGGAGGGAAAATTGGGAAAACAAAAGGGGAGGCCTCGGTGATTATATATATCTAAATGGGTGATTTTAGCAAAGAAGGGCTATTTTCTCCCCTTAATATGCTCCAGAAGTTGGCTGCGCAGGGCCCTGGGGAGCCCGGAAATACTCAGGGTGTCGTTCTTGCTATCGTACAGCACCCGGTTGTTGAGCTGGTGAGAGGAGAAGCTGATCGCCAAATCTTTCTCCCGACCGGTAAATTTGACGTAACGGCGCAGGCTGCGCCGATCCACCATCACCGGGTTCTCACTGCTGGGATAGTTATCCACCATGAATTGGGAAAATTCATCGCTATCGACGTTATCCACAGCCTGCGACAGCCCTTCAATATCCACTCCGCTGTCCTGCTCATCCTGTGCCAGACAGTAATCGACCACCTGGCTGCGATAGCTGTCTACCTGATCTTCAGCAATCTGGTCGGCGTAGGCCTCCACACCCTCAAGAAAGGCGCGGGTATCTTCAGCCTTGTCTACGCCATTACCAAAATCGGTCAGCTCATAGAAGAGATTGGCGAGAGGTCGGTTGCCCCGTGGCGCAATGAGCGACAGATAGGCGTAGCTTTTCTCCTTTTGCCACTCCGTGAGATCCACTTTAACCCCAAACAGGGAAGGCCCCAGATCGAGAGAATGGCTCGGTTTTAGTTCTAGTTTGCCATCAATGGCAAAGGCGCTCTTGTCAGTGGCGAAGAAGAGGTAGAAGACCTGGTTGTCGAAGGATTTCTCAATAAAGAAGAGGGCGTGGGCATCAATCTCAGCCTCTTTTTCATCGATAAGCGTTTTCATCAGGGTCATCACCTGATGGGAGAACTGATTAAAGCTCAACTCTCCCTTAAGGTGACTTTTCAGCGCCTTGGCGAGAGCACTGGGGCCATTGGCCGAGGTGAAGCGGCCATGCTCACGGTTGATCCGTCCCAGATAGGTTCTCTTTAACTCAGCCGCCAGTTCGCTTATCTCCCCACCCTTGTCGCACTCGCTCTCTTTTAGGTTAAGGACAGTTTTAGCATCGGCCTGACGCTTGATGCGGTGGAGTATAAAGTGGCCTAGTGACATTGGATCTCCGGCGAATTAAACGGTGTATTGGTGAATCGATGGGTTGAATTGTGTTATTTTAAGCCAAATCTACTTGAGAATCTCTGAATAAGCCTGAGTGCAGGGTAATCGCACATGGTCTGTTCAGCGGGTTCCCTGAAATTATTGCAGCTAAATTTGGAAAGACCTATGTATATGAGGAATAAATTAATTCTATTGGTCATCATCGGCCTGTTTCTGGGTGGATGCAGTCAGTCTCCCTCAGTGGCGGTTTTGGATATGGAGCGGCTGGCGGAGGAGACCGGGCTTAAGAAGATGTCTGGTGATATTTTGACCAAGGTCAGAGAAAAACTCCAGGCACAGCTAATGGCGCAGCAGGTGGATCTGAAAGCACAAATAGAAGCCCAACAGGGAAAAATGAGTGATCCCCCAACCCAGGAGGAGATGCAGCAGCTGGCCCAGCTCTCTACCATCGCCGGCCGGCAGCTCCAGCAGGCACAGCAGCAGGCAAACCTGACCCTACAGCAACTGGGACGGAATCTGGCGCTGCAGTTTCGTACGCAAATTCAACCTCACGCTCGTCGCATAGCCATACTACATGGAATGAGCCTGGTGCTGCTGGATGATCGTGAAACCGTATTTGTCTTTTTACCTGAGACCGATATCACCGATGCGGTAATTGCTGAGGTCAGTGATCTGAACATTGAGCTCAAGGGGCCGGAAGAGAGCATCGATGGGAAGGAAGAGGTCACTCTGGATAAAAACGACCCAAAAACAAGTGTAGCTGAATAGTTACAATGTAGGTTGGGTTAGCCCTGTCTAATCCAATAAAATCAAAAGGTTGCCGGGTTATGCTGTAACTTCTGAATAACCCAGTGCAGATGGATTACTTTCAGGTGGGTGCAGTGACACCTTTTCAGGACGCACAGCAGCAGGGATGCTGCTGTGAGCGTACAGGGAGGTATTCACCGCGTCTCCTGAAAAGGTGTTACTGCATCCAGTATGGCACGGACTTTTTGAGAAGTTACGTTATGCTAGGAGCCTGTCCGAGAATAGGACACCTACTGCGGAAAGCCCATTTCGGCCCTTTTTGCCGCCCATTTTCGTTGAATAAGAGTAACTATTCGCCTCAAATGACCGGAAAAAATGACTCAAAATGGACTTCCCTCGCTACGGTGCCTATTCCCGGACAGGCACCTAGGCTAATCCGACCTGCCCGGGAATGAGTGCTTTTACAACAGCCTTCCGCCGGAGAGGGTGCTGACGTAGCGGCCATATCTTAGTCAATATCAGATGGTTAGCGGAGATCAACGAAGAAAGGTGGTAATGGGATTTTCGGGTGGAAAATAAGGTCGCCGATACAACCTGCCCATCCTGTCGGACGGCAGGCAGTTGTGCCTTTCATCAGGATAGTCGCGACTATTTTCGTTGCCCCGTTTGTCTCCTTGTATTTGTACCTCCCCATCAATATCTGACTCAGCAGGAAGAGAAGGCGGTATACGATCTACATGAAAATACTCTATTCGATCCGGGCTACCGTCGGTTTTTGAGCCGTCTTTTTATCCCGATATCAGCGCGTCTGGTACCCAACAGTTATGGTCTTGATTTCGGTTCTGGGCCAGCGCCAACACTCTCCCTGATGTTTGAAGAGGCCGGGCACTCCATGGAGATTTATGATTCATTCTATACTTCAGACAGTAGGCCTCTGCAACTGAGCTATGATTTTATTACTGCATCCGAAGTGGTGGAACATCTACATCATCCGTTACAGGAATTGGATAGGCTTTGGTCGCTGCTGAAACCGAATGGTTCACTCGGCATCATGACTAAACGCGTCATTGATAAAGTGTCATTTTCCACATGGCATTACAAGAATGACCCAACCCATATCTGCTTTTTTTCACTTGAAACATTTCAATGGTTTGCAGATCATTGGTGTGCAGAAATGAGTGTGCCGGAAAAGGATGTCGTTCTTTTTAAGAAGCGTGCCTAGGAGCCTGTCCGAGAATAGGCACCGTAGCGAGGGAAGTCCATTTTGAGTTATTTTATTCCGGTCATTTGAGGTGAATAGTTACTCTTACTCAACGAAACTGAGCGGAAAAAAGGGTCGAAATGGGCTTTCCGCAGTAGGTGTCCTATTCTCGGAC